>PWZG01000195.1 GCA_003567575.1 PVC group bacterium
CGTCTCCAGATGTTTGCAGAATAATTTAGGACAGAATAATTTTCGGAAAGTTTTTTAAGTGGTAACGGTTCAGTTTTGCCTTCAGGCGATGCGCCGCCGTCTTTAGATGTTGGATGTTGGACGGATAACGATTAGCGATCGTCACCTCGTACACCGTTCTCGCGTGCCCGAAGGGCGAAGACTGGTCGCAGGCAAGCTTTCCTGTTATGCTTGACAATTATATGCAGAAAACCCATGATATGCATGGATTTGAAAGAAACCACTCGAAACGAAGGCTAACCAGCTTCGTTGAAAGTGTTCAGGAGTTCAGGAGTTCAGAGTTCAGTTGCTGAGCGTATGTTTATTTGCTGAGCGTAAGGAGACTAACTTTGTAATGACCCAAGCCCCTTCCGGCGATTCACCGCCGACAGTATCTGATTGCGACGATTGCGACGGCCGGTGTTGCCGTTATATCGCGACCGAACTCGACCGGCCGCGAAGCAAACGCGATTACGATCATATCCGCTGGTTTCTGCTGCACCGTAATGTGTCGGTATATATCGACCGGAGCGGGCAATGGTTTGTCGAATTCCAGACACCCTGCCGCGAACTTAAACCCGATCACCGTTGCCGGAGCTATGCCCGGCGACCGCGTATTTGTCGCGCACATAATGCAGATGGAGAGAGTTGCGAACGCTACGACGCAAAACCGTACCGGATGTGTTTCAACAATGCAACCCAGTTCGAGGCATACCTGACGCAACGGGGCATCGACTGGCGTTTCAAGACGCTCCGATAAAGGAAACCGATCATGAGCACCGATAAACCCACGCCATGGACCGCCGCGCGCGTCAGCCGTTGCAAGGGGCGCGAGAAAATCGCCTGCGTCACGGCCGCCGACGCCGCCACCGCGCGCCTGGCCGATAACGCCGGCATGCACCTGATCCTGGTCGGCGATTCACTGGCCATGACCGTGCTGGGTTACGCCAATACACTGCCGGCAACCATGGGCGCCATGCTGCACCATACGGCGGCGGTAGTACGCGGCGTGTCGCAAGCCCTGGTCGTCGCCGATATGCCGTTTCTCTCGTATCACCTCTCGCTGGAACAGGCGCTGCGCAACGCCGGCCGTTTCATCCAGAAAGCCGGCGCCGGCGCCGTCAAGATCGAAGGCGGCGCGATGCGCGCCGAAACCATCCGCCATCTGGTAAGCAACGGAATTCCGGTGCTGGGCCATATCGGACTGACCCCCCAAAGCATTCATACGCTCGGCGGCTATAAAGTGCAGGGCCGCGGCGATACCGCCGGCAAACAACTCAAGGACGATCTGGCGGCCGTCATCGATGCCGGTGCGTTCGCCATCGTTCTGGAATGCGTAACCCAAACCATGGGCGCCGAACTGACGCGGCTGGCCAGCGTGCCCACCATCGGCATCGGCGCCGGCCCGGAATGCGACGGGCAGATCCTGGTGTCGCACGATCTGCTCGGCCTGACGCCGCCGGACGCCACGCCGCGTTTCGCCCGCCGCTACGCCGAGCTGGGCGACGCCACCGCCAAGGCATTCGCCGCCTATCGCGACGAAGTACTACGGGGAATCTTCCCCGCAAACGAACACGGATATCATTGAGAACAAAAAAGAGGAGATTCCATGAGTAAAAACATCGTTCACGAGTGGCAAAAGGCATACCCCTACCCGATGCCGCCGGCGTCCGCGCTGCCGGCCATCGCCTTGGTTATCGTTGTCGTAATCGGCGCACTGACCTCGGTTTACACCGTCCAACCGGAAGAACGCGCCGTCGTCAAACGCTTCGGCGAAGTCGTCCGGATTACCGATCCCGGACTGCATTTCAGGATGCCGTTCGGCATCGAGCAGAGACAAACGGTGGCCACCGAACGGGTCTTGAAAGAAGAATTCGGATTCCGTACCGCCGGCGTCCGCGACGGCCGCACACGATACAGCGAGAGAGCCTACGAAGACGAATCGCTGATGCTGACCGGCGACCTCAACATTATCGATCTGGAATGGGTCGTACAGTACCGCATTAACGATCCGGTGAATTTTCTCTACGAAATCCGTGAACCCGAACGTACCCTGCGCGATATTTCCGAATCGGTCATGCGCCGCGTGGTCGGCAACCGCCTCGGCGCCGACGTGCTGACGGTGGCGCGGGTCGACATGCAGCAACAGGCCCGCGAAGAAATCCAGCAAACCATGGATAATTACCAGGCCGGCATCCACGTGATTACCGTTGAACTGCAGGACGTGGTCCCGCCGGTGCGCGTCCAGCCGGCTTACAACGAAGTTAATGAAGCGCGACAGGAACTCGAACGGACCATCAACGAGGCCCGTAAACGCGTCAATCAGGAAATCCCGCGCGCCAGCGGCGCGGCGATGAGACGCATCGCCGAAGCCGAAGGCTACGCCACCGAACGGATTAACCGCGCCGAAGGCGAAAGCACCCGTTTCAACGCCGTGCTTACGGAATACCGGCAGGCGCCCGAAGTAACACGCACCAGACTATACCTGGAAACCATCAGCGATGTCCTGCCCGCCGTCGGACAGATCCTGGTCGTGCAGGAAAACCAGACCGCACCGTTACCGCTGCTCGATCTTCGGCCACAACCCAACCAATAATAAGAATGCGACCGGCACGCCAAACCACGCGCGACCGCCGGCTTTAACATCAGGAAAATCATCATGAATAAAATCTTTCCGGCGGCAATCGTCATAATCGTCATCCTCACCATATTAGCCGGACGTTCGCTGTTCATACTTGACCAGGCCGAACAAGCCATTATTGTCCAATTCGGAGAACCCCGCGGCGATGTCGTGGTCAACCCCGGTCTACACATCAAAATGCCATATCAGGAGGTGCGACGCTTCGATAAACGGCTGCTTGTATGGGACGGCGACGTAACCCAAATCCCCACACTCGGTCGCGAATTCATTCTCGTCGATACCACGGCACGCTGGCGCATCGCCGACCCGCTGCAATTCCTGCGCAGTGTTCGCGACGAAAACGGCGCCCGCTCGCGTCTCGATGATATTATCGACTCCGTCGTCCGTGACATGGTATCGTCCACGGATCTCGAGGAAATCATCCGATCCCGCGATTGGGAAATCGATATCGAGGTTCTGGAAGATCCGGCGCTGGCCGAACGGGAAGATCTGGAATTGAAACAACGGCCCAAACTGGGACGCGAACGCCTCGAACAGGAAATCCTGCAACGCGCACAACGGCTGATGCCGGAACTGGGAATCGAGCTGGTTGATGTACGCGTCAAACGCGTCAATTACATCGATTCCGTCCGCCGCCAGGTGGAAAACCGTATGGTGGCCGAACGACAGTCGATCGCCGAACGATTCCGCTCCGAAGGCCAGGGGCGCAGTCAGGAAATTATCGGCGAAATGGAACGCGAACTGCAGCGCATCCGCTCCGAAGCCGCACGAGAAGCCGAGGAAATCCGCGGCCGCGCCGACGCCGAAGCCACGCGCATTTACGGTCAGGCCTACGGACAAGATCCCGAATTTTACGCTTTCTTCCGTACCCTCGAACAATACCGCGCCCTCGGAAAAAACGCTACGCTCATGCTGCGCGCCGATTCCGACTTCTTCCGCTATCTCGAAAGCTACGGCACACCGGCAGATTAATAGCAAGCGTTCAACGGTTCACGGCTGAATAAACTCAATGGTCCGCGGCTCGCCGTATCTGTCTGCGAACCGTCGATACCTGTCGACACCTGTCGATTCCGTCGAGTGAAGAAAGACTGAAAAACACTTCATCGCACACGTAAACGACAGCCTTACTCGTAAAAGGATACGTTTCTTTGCGGATACTGTTTTTTTTGTTTTTTTGTTTTTTTTGCTTGCTATCTGCCGCACACTTGCATATAATGTTATAATATGACTTGATATTAATGTCAAAAGAACCATGGCGCGGATGCGTCATTTTGTTTGACTGACGCTTCAAATAAACCGCATGACGCGGACATACACTTGTTTCAACCTGTACCGAGGTGATTATGGCGCAAACAAAGAAAAACGCAACAACAACCAAGAAGACAGTTAAAAAGGCGACCAGGAAGGCAGCCAGCAAGAAGGTTAAGGAACCAACCGGGAAAACGGCGGAAAAGGCAACGGCTGCTCCGTCCGCCAAGTCCGCGTCGGCACCGGCAGCGCAAACGTCCAGCGAAAAACCCAAAGAGACGACACCTGATTTTCCGGGACGCCGCGAACGGATCAACGAGAAAATCCGCGGTTTGGTCAAGCTGGCGGAAGGCCAGGGTTATTTAACCTTCGAAGATATCAACGAAGCGATTCCCGACACGGTGATAACCGCGGATGAACTTGAAGGTTATCTTGACTTGTTGCGAAACATGGAGATTGAACTGGTCGATTCCTCGGACGTGGAGCGGGTACAAAAACAGATCGAAAAGGACGACCGCACCGAAAGGGAAGAACGTTACGATTCGATGGATGATCCCATTCGCATGTATCTGCACCAGATGGGGCAGGTCCCGCTGCTGACGCGCGAACAGGAAGTGGAGATATGCAAAAGGATCGAAACAGCCGAGAAACAGGTTCACGAACTGTTCAACCGTTTCGGCGGCGCCGCCGACCGTTGCCTGCAAGTCGTACAGCGTCTGGAAGACGGCAAGGACCGTTTCGACCGGGTGGTACAGGACAAGTATGTCGACAGTCGCGAAGCCTACTTTAAAATCCTGCCCCGCGTAAAACGCGACATTATCCGTACCCGCAACCGTATGGTGAACGATTTTACGGAATCGCAACGTGTAAACCGTTCCGCCAAGACGCGGGAAAAACACCTGCAATCATACCTGCGCTCGCGTAAACGGATCGGCGCCCAGCTTGAACGTTTGTATTTCAAACAAAAAACCATCGAAGCCATGGCCGGCGATACCGAACTGGAATACAAACGGCTTTCCGCCTGCATGACCGAGATCCGACGCCTCGAAAAACGCCGTAAAAGCAAGAAACGGGATGCCGAGCTGGCGGAACAGAAAAAAATATTCAACGAAATCCGGCAAGGCCTCTTTATGCCGGTCGACGAATTTATCGACTTGTACAAGGATATGCGCAAAGCCATCCAGATCGGCATGACCGCGCGTACGGAAATGGTCGAGGCCAACCTGCGTCTGGTCATCAGTATCGTCAAAAAATACATGAACCGCGGCTTGTCCTTCCTCGACCTGATCCAGGAAGGGAATACCGGCTTGATGAAAGCCGTCGAAAAATTCGAATACCGTCGCGGTTACAAGTTCAGCACGTACGCCACCTGGTGGATCCGGCAGGCAGCCACCCGCGCCATCGCCGACCAGGCCCGCACCATCCGTATACCGGTGCATATGATCGAAACGATCAATAAATTAATGCGGGTACAGAAAAAACTGGTTCAGGAACTCGGACGCGAACCCACGCCGGAAGAAGTCGCCGAAGAAATCAATCTGCCCGTCGACCGTGTCCGCGCTGTTTACAAAATGGCCCAGCAACCGATATCGATGCAAAGCCCGGTCGGCGAAGGCGATGACGCCAGTTTCGGCGACTTTCTCGAAGACAAAGGCGCCGATAATCCTTCCGAAATGACTGCCTTCAGCATGCTTAAAGACCGGTTGCGCGCCGTCCTCGACACACTCAACGAACGGGAACAGGCCGTCCTCAATCTCCGTTTCGGACTGCAGGACGGATATTCGCGGACCCTCGAGGATGTCGGCCATAAGTTTTCCGTCACGCGCGAACGGATCCGCCAGATCGAGGCCAAAGCGTTACGCAAGTTGCGGCACCCCACTCGCATCCGCAAACTCGACGGATTCCTCGAAATCAAGTAACCGGATGGAGGAGATATTCGTTTGACGTCGCGTGAAGCTTATATTCTGCTTAACCTGATCCCGGGCGTGGGGCCGATCAGCGTGCGCGCCATGGTCGATACACTGGGCGATCCGGCGATGCTGTTCAACGCCGGCCGGGAACGCCTGCAAACCGTAAACGGGATCGGCGTAACCCTTGCCCGCCGTATCGCCGAGGCGCCGCGGCAGTATTCGGTGGACGCGGAATTACGCCGCGCCGACGAGACCGGCGTCCGCGTCACAACACCGGCCGATGACGATTATCCGCCGCCATTGCGCAACATCCACGATCCTCCGCTGGCATTGTACATGCGCGGCGCCTGGACCGAAACAGACCGGCATGCCGTAGCCGTCGTGGGATCGCGACGCATGACCCGTTACGGCAACGAAATGGCGGAACGTTTCGCGCGCGGACTGGCACGCTGCGGTTTTTCCGTCGTCAGCGGTCTGGCACGCGGCATCGATACGGTCGCCCACCGGGCATCCCTCGATGCCGGCGGCCGGACACTCGCCGTGCTGGGGGGCGCATTGGACCGGTTATATCCGCCGGAAAACGCCGGTCTGGCTACGGCCGCCGCCGCGCATGGCGCCGTCATCAGCGAGTTTCCGTTCGGACGCGAGCCCGACAAAACCACGTTCCCGATGCGGAACCGGCTGATCAGCGGCCTTTCGCGCGGCGTACTGGTCATCGAAGCAGGGTTGACCAGCGGCGCGCTGATCTCGGCACACCAGGCCATCGATCAGGGCCGCTCGGTTTTTGCCGTGCCGGGCCGGATCGATTCCCCGGCTTCCCACGGCACGCACGCCCTGATCAAGAAAGGCGCTTGCCTGGTCGAGACCATCGATGATATCCTTGAAGAGTTCGGTGAATTATTCCCGAGCCAGACCGGAAAGAACAAGGCGACACAAAACGAACCGTCCGCGCCGCGACCGGAATTGAACGCCGAGGAAACCGCGCTGCTGACGGCGCTCGCCGAGGACGAATGCCTTGATGTCGACTCGCTGGCACGCATGACGGAGCTGGCGCCGGGCACGGTCAACGCACGGTTGGTCGGCCTGGAATTGAAACGGCTGGTACGCATGACACCCGGCCGTATGGTGGAATTGATACGTTAACAATAGACGCCGACCACCACGTGGAAACGGCGCGGAAAGATAATTTATATGGCGAACAAACTGTTCATCGTCGAATCGCCTGCCAAGGCCAAAACAATCAACCGTATTCTGGGCGCCGATTACAAAGTCATGGCCTCCATGGGGCATGTACGCGATCTACCGGAAAAACGTCTGGGTATCAATATCGAAGGCGGTTTCATCCCCGAGTATGTCGATGTCAAGAGCCGCGCCAAAACACTGCGTGAATTACGTATGGCGGCAGCGAAATGCTCGCACGTACTGCTCGCGCCAGATCCCGACCGCGAAGGCGAATCCATCGCCTGGCACCTGCGGGAAGCGCTTAACGCCGTCAAACCCGCGCCGGAATTCCTGCGTGTAACCTATAACGAAATCACGCCCGTCGCCGTCCGCAACGCGGTCGCCCATCCAGGGAAAATCGACCAGCATCGCGTCGAGGCACAACAAGCGCGCCGCATTCTCGACCGTCTCGTCGGCTATAAAGTCAGCCCGTTACTATGGCGCCAGGTCGAACGCGGACTCAGCGCCGGGCGCGTCCAGTCCGTCGCCTTGCGCCTGGTATGCGAACGCGAAGCGCTGATCCGCGATTTCAAACCGCGCGAATACTGGTTGATCGGCGCCCGCGTCCGCAAATGCGAAGCGCCGCTGGAACCGTTCGAAATGCGTTTGTTGCGTATCGGCAAAGACAAGGCCGATGTTCCCAATGCCGATGCCGCCGCCGCCGTCCTCGATGCCGTCGAAGGGCAACCCTTGCATGTCGTCAAAATTACCATCCGCGAAGCAACCCGGCGCGCGCCGCCGCCTTTTATCACCAGTACCCTGCAACAAGCCGGATCAAGCATCTACGGGTTCGCCCCCGCGCGCACCATGCGCATCGCGCAATCGCTTTACGAAGGCGCGGACCTGGGGGACGGACCGACAGGGCTGATCACGTATATGCGAACCGATTCGTTCAATATCGCCGCCGGCGCACGCCAACAGGCAAGGGAATGGATCGAACAGGAATGCGGTCCCGAATATCTGCCCGCCAAACCCAACGTGTTCGCCAACCGCGGAGGTGCACAAGCCGCCCACGAGGCTATCCGACCCACTGATATCAACCGCACCCCGCAACAACTCAAACCCTACCTTGACACGGAACAGTTGAAAGTCTACACCGCGATCTGGCAACGGTTCGTCGCCAGCCAGATGGCCGCGGCACGCATCGCGCAACGCTGGGCCGATATCGCCATCGTTTCACGCCATGATCCGGATAACCGGTTCCTGTTCCGCGCCGCCACATCCGAAATCGTTTTCGACGGCTACATGAAGATCGGCGGTATGCAACGAACCGCAAAAAAGGAGGAAGGCATCAACGAATCTTTGCCGCCGCTGCGCGAAGGCGAACCGTTACACTGTCTCGAATGGCTCAAGGAACGCAAGGAAACCCAGCCGCCATCCCGTTTCAGCGAAGCAACACTGGTACGGGAACTTGAAAAGAACGGGGTCGGCCGCCCCAGTACGTATGCCCAAACCGTCAAGACCATCAGCGATCGCGGCTACGTCACGCGCGAACGTAAAATGCTGGCGCCGACAACCCTGGGCGAACGCGTCAACCAATTCCTGACCACGCACCTGCCCGAGTTGTTCGACGTGGGATTCACGGCCGAAATGGAAAAGAAACTTGACGACATCGAAGAGGGAACCGTTGCATGGGATGAAATGCTCGGCAGGTTCTGGCAGCGGTTCAGCGAATGGATGGAAAAAGCCAAGCCGCCTCCCGCCGACGCCGCCAAAACGAATGAATTGCTGAACATTATGGAACGGGTCCAGCAATGGCAGGCGCCGCGCAAGATCGGGCGCCGCACCTATGACGACAAGGCTTTCTGCGAATCCCTGCGCAAACAGGTCGCCGAGGAGGGGAAATTATCGGCGCGACAATTGACGGCGTTGGCCAAAATGGCGGCACGCTACATGGACCAGGTTCCAGAGATCAAGGATGCGCTGGCCGGCATGGAAGGCGGCGAAGAGATGATGACGCCACCGGAACCACCGCGCGATTCCACCCGCCGCAAACTCGATTTACTGCAATCGCTGGAACTCGATCCGCCCGTCGAACGCGGCGGCCGGACGTATGATGACCGCGCATTCGTCGATTCCCTGGCCCAACGGATCGACGGCGGCCGCGCATTGACCGACAACCAGTTGCGCGCCCTTAACCGGATCCTCGTCAAGTACCGGGATCGCATACCGGATTTCGAGAGTCTGCGCGATACGCTGGAGTTGCCGTCCGAGACCATGGATAACCAGGCGGATCCCGAGGCCTGCCGCGCGTTGCTGGATCAACTCGCCAAAGTCAAGGAATGGGACGCGCCCGCCAAGAAAAGCGGGCGGCGCGGGAAACGCGATGACCGCGCATTTTACGAATCCGTGCGCGACCAGTTCGAGCGCAACGGCCACCTGTCGGTTCGTCAGCATGCCGCACTGGCCAAACTGGCGGCACGCTACCTGAAAAAGGCGGCGGCGACCGAAAAGACGCCGGACGAAACGAAGCCATGAAAAGCGTTGCCGTCCTGGCCGAATGCGTTGCCGCGGATCCGGCGATACGGCGTTTTCTGCAATATCTGGATGACGAACGCGGCGCCTCAACACATACCAGCGCCGCCTATTTCCGCGATCTGACCGGATTCGCCGCGGCAACCTGGGGGCCTTCCCTGCCGCGACCGATCCCCTGGGGCGATGCCGACCGCATGACATGCCGCGCATTCCTGGCCAAATCACAAAAAAACGGCGCCGGTAGCGCAACCACGGCAAGACGTCTGTCCGCGATCCGCTCGTTTTACCGGTTTCTCGAACGCGAAGCGATCGTCTCCGATAATCCGCTGGACGGATTGCCCGCGCCCAAACGGAAGCGCAACCTGCCCAGCGTACTTTCCGTTCAGGAAATCGAGCGCCTGCTGAAAGCGCCGCACGCGGCGCTGACGCGCGAGCAAAACAACCGCGCAACGCCGCCCACCCCTTTGCGGCGCTACATGCAAAGACGCGATACAGCCATGCTCGAAACCCTTTACAGTACCGGTGCGCGCATCAGTGAATTGACCGCCATGAAGGACGCCGATCTCGACCTGTTGAGCGGAATCGTTGCCGTTAAAGGCAAAGGCCGGAAAGAACGGCAGTGCGCCCTCGGTAAATTCGCATGCAACGCCCTGCGCAAAGCCATCGACGCCCGCAACGCACTCTGGCCCACGACGCCTCAACTCCGACGGCAACAGCCTCTCTTCTGTAATAGTCGCGGCGGCAAACTTACGCCCCGATCCATTCAGCGCATAATGAAAACTTATCTTGCCGAAGCGGACCTGAATCCCAACCTTTCGCCACATGCACTGCGTCATTCGTTCGCCACCCATCTTTTGAATGCGGGCGCCGACCTGCGCAGCGTACAGGAACTGCTGGGCCATGCCAACCTGTCCGCGACGCAAATATATACCCATGTCAATATCGACCGTTTACGCGAAGTCTACGATAGAACCCATCCACTAGCCTGAATTATGTTCTGGTTCCTCTACCAAATCCTGTTCATCGCCGTCATGACGGTCTCGCTGCCACGCTACCTGTGGCGCATGTGGAAACGCGGCGGATACCGTCGCGGTTTCATGCAACGGTTCGGATGCTATGATGCCGCCATCCCGCCGGCACGCAACGAACAGGCCAAACGGATATGGATTCACGCGGTCAGTGTCGGTGAAATGTTTATTGCCCTGCGTCTAGGCAATACGCTGCGCAACGTGTACCCAGACCGCGACATCGTGTTCACGACCAATACTTCTACCGGCCATGCGCTGGCCGCCGGCCGCTTGCAACCGCGCGATACGTTGCTGTATTTTCCAATGGATTTATCGTGGATCATGCGGCGCGCATTCCGGCATATTAATCCGGGCTTGATCCTGCTGATGGAATGCGAGTTATGGCCCAATATGCTGCGCGAAGCCAAACGCCGCCATATCCCGGTAGCGGTGGCGAATGCGCGATTGTCGGACCACTCCTTCGCGGGATACCGGCGCTTCCGTTTCCTTTTCCGCCGCGTAACCACGCTCATAAGCGCTGTCTACGCGCAAACCGATCGCGATGCCGCCCGATTTCGCGAACTGGGGGTCGCAGCCGACCGTATCCACGTGGTCGGCAACGCCAAGTACGATCTTGCCGGGATCGATCCGGACGGAGCGCGCCAGGCGTACGCCGCGTTGCGCGCCGCCGCCATCACGCCGGCAACCAATATCGTGTTGGGCGGTTCCACCTGGCCGGGCGAAGAAGAACGCCTGATGGATATGCTGCCGCGTTTACGCCGGGCAATCGACACGCCGCTCGCCCTGGTCCTGGTTCCACGCCATGTCGAACGCTGCCCCTCCATCCGGGAAGCCGCCGCACGACGCAACCTGACGGTGGTTACCCGTCGCCATACGCAGGTGACACCGGCTACCACGCCGCCGGATATTCTGCTGGTCGATACCACCGGCGAATTGCAACAACTCTATGCGGCGGCCACCGTGATTTTCGTCGGCAAAAGTCTTGATGCCACCGGTGGCCAAAACCCGATCGAACCGGCCGCCCGCGGGCGGGCAGTCATCGTCGGACCCCACATGGAAAATTTCACGGAAGTCGTCTCCGATCTGCGCGCCGCCGATGCCATCGTCAGCGTAAACAACGCAGGCGAACTCGAAAAACAAATCATCGATCTGTTGCGACATCCCGAAAAACGAGAGCAACTCGGGAAACGCGCCGCGGCAGCCGTACAACCATATCGCGGCGCGCTCCAACGCACCGCGCAACGACTGCCGGCGCCGCTTCAATAGTCCATGGATACTCTTATAACGTATTGCAATATGCATATATAAAACTGTTTTCGTTTGCTGCCAAGGAAAATCCGTAATGTATATCAACTACTGGCGCCTTAAGGAAGCGCCTTTCGAAAATCTGGCGGATCAGCGGTTTGCCTATCTTTCGGACCAACACCGGGAGGGATTGGCGCGCTTGCTTTACCTCGTGCGCGGCCAAAAAAAAGGCGGCGTATTGACGGGAACCTATGGCGTCGGTAAGTCGATGATTCTCGAAATGGTGGGCAATGAGCTGAATCCGCGCGAATCTAATTCGTCGCGTTTCGTCCATTTCGATTCGCCGCCCGGCGGAACGACAGCTTTCGTACGCCGTGTAATGCACGCCATGAACGACGATTCCGATGTAGATGACATCACGCACGCCTTGGATCGTTTAAATGTGATGGCCGGTCAGCATACCGTTCTAGCGGTGGACGAAGCGCAGCTGATCGAGGATCCGGGCATTTACCATTTTCTATCCCTGATCACCAATTTGCGACGATACAGCGATACCGGCATGAAGTCGGCATTCACGCTGCTGTTGGCCGGCCACGAAGAGGTGCTAAAGGGAATCTCGCGAGAACCAGCCCTGCGCCGGCGCCTGAGTTTAGTGTGGAGATTGGCCCCCTTCGACGAACAGCAAACCGGGGAGTATGTGCGCCGCCGCCTTGAAGTCGCGGGCGGCAAAGGCATATTGTTCGACGACGACGCAATCCGGGAAGTCTACCGAGCTTCGGGAGGTATTCCACGCATGATCAACAACATTTGCGACATAACCTTGATGATCGGTTGCGCCGCAAACGCTTCCCGAATCGAACACACCATGGTCTTGCAGGCGGTCGAGGACAATACGGCATCTTCTGACGTTCGCTAGTGTGGCGTACGTCAATTGCGATGAATTAACTCCAAAGAGCCTGCTTCACGACGGCTGCGTTAGTCACCGACGACCGTAATGCGCTTCATGGTTGCGGCTCCGTCTTTGCCGTCACCGGCAACACGATGGTGACGATGGTCCCCTTGTCGCCGGAATGCACTTTTATTTCTCCTTTATGATCGGCAATCGTTCGCTGAACGATGGCCAGTCCAAGTCCCATCCCTCGAGCTTTGGTAGTGCCAAACGGCGAGAAAATCTTTTTTCGGATCGACGGATCGATGCCGCGACCGTTATCCTCTACATGAACTATTATCGCGGCGGCCGGCGTCCCCTCGCCGGTATACTCCACCCGAATGAGAATTCGTGGTTCTTCATAACCCGGCAAGGATTCATAGGCGTTCGACAACAGATGATAAAAACAATCGCTCAAGGCATCCCGGTCCGCCGCGATTTCCGGCGCCGACTCGGGGATCGTCTGCGTGACGGTAACCTTGCCTTCAGGGTCGAACCTTTTCATCGCCCGCTGAACCGCTTCTTGGAGCGGATGGCGGATATCGAGCGGGAGGCGCTCGATTTTTTTGAAGCGGGCGAAACCGTCGATTTGTTCGACAATCCCATTGAGACGGCCGACTTCCTCGTCTACCATGCGACTGAATTCATCTCGGAACTCGGGGTCGTTATAACGTTCCGGCAACAGTTGCGCAAAGGTTTTGATGGCAACGAGCGGATTACGGATTTCGTGCGACATACTGGCGGAAAGTTCGTTCCAAAATGTGTCTCTTTCGACGCGGGCCTGCTCTTCCTTCAACGCCAAGCTTGCGGTCAAATCGGAAACAATCAACAATACGCCTAGACTGTCTTCGCCGTCGGCAAGTCGATGGGCTACAACTTGGATCGGACGTCGCGTGTCGGCATCCGTCCAGCAAACGGGTGTCGCAACGGAATCGCCGTTTCGCGTCCGGTGCGTTATGTCGGCGAATCGGGGCCCCAGTCTTTCGATGGGCTGGTTATAAATCGACCGGGGCGGCAGATCGAGGATAGCGCCGGCAGCCGTGCTGAACCACTGGATACGTCCGTCGTCCCCGACAAAGACGATCCCGGACGGCAAGGCATGCAACAGGTTTTCCGCCATTTTTTTCTGAATCATTACCTCGCGATACAACAGCGCGCTTTCCAGCGACGCCGCAATCAGGTCGCCGACGGTGACCAGATCCTCTAGCCGCCGTCGATCGAGCGGAGCGCCGGTCGTCCGATGCCCCACGAACAACCATCCCAGCAGGCCGTCGCGCGCGCGCAAGGGAATGATCGCTTGCGCGCCGAGACCAGCCAGCACGCGACGGACCATAAGACTTTCGGATGGATCGCGGATGCGATCGAGACCGGCATAGTCGATCAGATGCGCATGTTGCGACAGCCAACACACAAACGGATGCTCGGCATCAAACCGCATGCGGGCGGTATCTTCAAGCAGCAACCAGCCGGAACGCAAGATGTAATCAGCACCCGACGCCTCCCGAATCACAATGCCGGCGCGACTGAACTTTAACGATCCGGCCACTTCTTCAACCAAGCGATCCAACATCTGATCCATGTCGCCCAAGCACTGTAGAATGCGTGACAAGTCACGTAGCGACAGCGTCGCATCGTTGTTCTCCGAAAGCGACCTGCCATTTTCATCCGTGCGGACGTCCGCGATCGCCTGACGCCGGCGCAAGATACGGTTTTCATCGAGCAATGCCAAGTGCGCGATCGCGCGATCCAAAAGATCCCGGAAACGCGCGTAATCAAGAGGCAGCGATTCGACGGCATAAACCGGTAATGCGGCGGCTCGAATTATCGGATCGGAGCAAGGAACCCCCATGACAATCAGGACGTGATCTTTCAGTGCATCAACCAGGTTCTTGATGTCGGCGCCGTCGGTTGCGCTTCGTAAATCGATCAATGTTACGGCAGCGCCCGATTGCCGCGCGTAACGCAAAATGGTCGATGCATCCCCGGCAATCCGCAAATCGATTGGCGACGTTGCCGCCCGTTCAATACCGGCCGCCAGATCAGCGTCACGGGTGTAACACAAAACAGGATATCCATCGGCAATCATTGCTTTGGCTCCTCATAGGAAATGAGCGGAAAATACATAAAAAAAACACTGCCTTGACCTGGAACGCTTTCTACGTCAACGGAACCATGATGTTTTTGAATGATGTCATGGGCCACGGACAGGCCCAGTCCGGTACCGTCGACTTTGGTCGTGTAAAACGGGTCGAACACATGTTGTAAATGCTCGGCTGGAATCCCGGGACCGGTGTCGGCCACCGTCACAAGAAGATGTCCCGCGCCTGCTTGACCGCTGGTGGGCTGCCCCGGCAAGGGGCCGGCGCTGGAACGCGTGCCAAGAGTGACCACACCGTCCGACCCCATGCATTCGATCGCGTTAAGCAGAAAATTCACCAGGGCTTGAACCAACAAATTCGCGTCACCCAGAATTACGTCGCGCGACGCCTCGAAATGGGATTTGACCGTAATACGCTTTAGCTTCATTGCTTGGCCGACGAGTTTCAACGTGTTTTGAATGAGGGGATGAACGCGGACCGGATGAAGCGACGGTTCCGAGGGTCGCGAGAAGTGTAACAGTTGATTGACCAACGTATCGATCCGTTCGATTTCGTTTCCGACCAGTTCGGTGAAGGAACCGCGGAAATCTTCGTCTTCGAAACGTTCCGGCAACAGTTGCGTAAATGTTTTCACGGTGACCAGCGGATTTTTGATCTCATGCGCCATACCGGCCGCCAAGGTCCCCAGGCTGGCCAGACGATCGGTTCGGCGGACTTGCCGTTCGAGCTTGCGGACGGCAGTCAGATCGTTGAATACCAACAACGCGCCCAGCGGCTCGCCGGTATGGCCGCAAACCAGGGCGCTGCCTGCGTTCAGCGGCGTTTCTTCCGTTATCTCGTCGCCCGGGAGCGTCACCTGCCGATCACGTATTTCCGTTTCATTTGCAAAGGTCTGATTGAGGATTTCAACTAGAGATTGCGGCAGAACGTTGACATGCCGGCGTTGCAATCGATCCGGATCTACGCGAAGAATCCGCGCGGCTTCGCGGTTGCACACTGTAATCTTGCGTTGCATGTCCGTTGCAATCACTCCGTTCACCAAATAGTCGAGCAAAAGATCGTTGTAGATACGACTGTTCCTGACTTCAGTATACAACTTCGCGTTTTCCAGGGCAACCGCCAGTTGATCGCAAAGCCCCGTCAACACCGATTGCTCGATACTCCCGTACACGGTCCCCGACGTGCGGGGACCCAGGAGAATCGCGCCGGTAATTTTACCACTGGAACGAATGCCGGCCACGGCATCGACGCCCAGCGCGGACATTCGTTTTTCCGCCCGAATCAGGGAATCGCGGGGACGCATTCGCTGAACCATTTCACGCACGATCGGGAAATCCTGGGTGGTCAAAGCCTTCATAAGGGGATCGTCCTCCAGGATTTTAAGCGGCGTCTGTTCCGTTTCCGGATACGCATGCTGTTGCATCAACCCGTCGCGGTCGCCAAGGAAAATACGCACGGATTCGCTCTGTAACGCTTCCGAAATGAGCTTGGCGAAACGTTGCAATAGGTCCGAGACGGTGGAAATCGTGTTCAGGATACGACCTGCATCGCGGATCGATTGACTAAGATCGGGCGAGTAGTCGTCCGGAAACAGGTTGTCGACAACCTTTCTTAGGCGCCATTTGACCGGCGTCAAGGACATGGCCACGACAATGGCAGCCGCCGCGTGCGCCAGCGGCAGGCGGGTTGCAACAAAATGCCGCAGAATCCATGACGTACCGAACCATGCGACGGCATATATCACGGAAAGATATAAAACCATGACCATCGAAGCCGCGAAGCGGCGGATCACGTGGGTTACATGCAGGATTTGACGGGTGGCCAGCCCATAGGCAATGATCACGTTAAAGAGAATGGCTGCCAACGGAAGCAATTGCCCGATTTCATGGTAGTCGGTCGCATTGGCGACCACCATGAAAAGTATGCCGAAGAAAACGGCGCAGGTGCAGGCCAGAATGATGAACCCCAGTTCAACGCGCCATATGCCGAAGGCGGTGCGATGATCACGGATAAACAAGCCAACCAGCGTGATCAACGAAAGAATGTAAAAAGCGGTAAAAACAATAAACCCGGGCCCGTACACGGGAAGCGCGATATCCATCGGATCGGTCGGCAGAATCGCATTTCTCAGAAAAAAACGGGTTTGACACAATGCGATAATGCCAATCAGGATCAGCAACCATGTCTTGGACCGCCACAGGATGGCGGACCAGGATTGGCGACGCGGCCGCGAAACCAAACGCAGCAAATTGATCGCGAAAGGCAAACCGGCGCTGCTCGCGGAAGATTGCCGGATCCAGAATACTGCCTGTTCCACGCTGTCGGCGAACGACGCCATCCATAGACATGCCAGCCATACGGTCATCGTGGCCGACAGGAAAAAAAACGCCTGGTTGGCGCGACGTTGGACGCGATTGAGGAAAACGACCAGTCCCAACGCCACCGTCGTAGGGAATGCGCCCAGAATGCTCACTTGAAACAGGTTCACGCGGAATCCACCTTGCCGACAACCAAACTACTGTTGCCGCCTCCCAAACCATGCATATTGATTATCGCCCGATGCGACGACATGACATACGGTTGCAGCGGCACATAATCCAAATCGCAAAGGGGATCGGCGATCTCGTAATTGGCGGTCGGCGGAATGCGTTGCGACCGCATGGCCATGGCACAAGCCGCGATCTGCAATGGTCCCGACGCCGCGAGCGGGTTTCCCGTAACGCCTTTGATCGAGCTTACGGGCATCCGCCCCGCGTGCCGACCGAAAACGTCTTTGATCATTGCCGTTTCGACACGGTCAATGACCGGATGACTGGGGCCGTGGGCGTTGATGTAGTCTATATCCCCCGGAAGTAAACCGGCATTAGCCAAGGCTTCCGTCATTGAATGTCTCAAACCGGAACCGGTCTCGGCGCCGGCATCATCCGCCGTATTCCCATAACCGAGAATCTCAAGCCACGGAAACGCGCCGCGCCGCACGGCATGATCGAGACTTTCCAAAACCACCACGCCGGCGCCTTCCGAAATCAATCCGCCTTTACGGTACAAGTCGAAAGGCCGACTGCTCCGCTCCGGAGGCACATCGAAATCCGACGCCAACCCGGCGCGCGCAAACGAGGCCATGGAAAGCGGCGTAATCGGCGCATCCGCCCCTCCGGCAAGCGCTATATCGGCGCGTCCCGAGGCCACCAGTCCGGCACAATACGCCACCG
Organism: PVC group bacterium; assembly: GCA_003567575.1. Classification (GTDB taxonomy): domain Bacteria; phylum Verrucomicrobiota; class Kiritimatiellia; order CAIKKV01; family PXCX01; genus PXCX01. The sequence goes on from PWZG01000195.1 coordinate 18,026, forward strand.
CATCCAATCCCGCCGAACAAGCGGAGGACAACGTGATCCGCTGGGTGCGAACACCAAGAAAATCAGCGATCGCACACGCTGCGGCATGCGGTTGACACGCGCCAACCCCAAACGGACTGACGCGAAGAGGTCCCTTCGAAATCAATACATCCTCGTTCCGTTCGATCACCTCCATGGCGCTGGTGCTAATACCTATCACAATCGGAAAAGGATCGTATTCTCGCAACAGCTCCGGAGTGACCCCGGCATGATCGATGGCCATTTTGGTGGTAGCCAACGCAAATTGTGCATGCCGGCTTAACCGTAGCGGCTTGAACCTACCGTCAGTATACTTGCTGAGCCGAAATTTCTTGACCTCGCCGGCATAACGAACCGGAAAATCCGGATGCTTGAATAGCGAGATCGTGCCGATGCCGCTCTTGCATGTCAACACGTTATCCCAAAATTCGCTCAAACAACCGCCATTGGGCGCCACCACGCCAATCCCGGTGATCACGACGCGCGCCTTTTTCATCGACGTTTCCCAAACGAATTAAAAAAAGGCATCTCCAGATTCCCCATTTCGATGTTCGATGTTCGATGTTCGATGTTCAAAGTAGACAATCTGTTGTTTAGTTGCTGAGCGTAAGGGCACTAAGGCGGGCTTCGCCCGCAACCCAGAGGTCAGAGGTCAGAAGTCAGAGGTCAGATTTTTCTTTGCTGACCTCTGACCTCCGACCTCTGACCTCTTGCCCGACACCATCCATGGCTCCGC
>PWZG01000416.1 GCA_003567575.1 PVC group bacterium
CGTGGCCTATAGCCTATAATGCCAATTCGTATTCAATGCTTGTACAGAAAAGGAGTTCACTGAAATGTTCACGATCGGACAGCAGGAAATCGATGCCGTTGCGGAGGTCATCAATACGCGTAAATTATTCCGGTATGCTGATCTGGAAGCGGGCAGGGCCTATGCCTGCGAATCCCGGATGAAGGAAATCTTAGGCTGCAACGAATCGTTGCTCGTTACCTCGGGCACCGCGGCCTTGATTTGCGGTCTGGTGGGACTGGGCATCGGTCCGGGCGACGAGGTGATCGTGCCGGCGTATACCTGGCTGGCCAGTGCCGGCGCCGTGCTCGCCGTGGGCGCCATTCCGGTACTGGCCGATGTGGACGAAACCCTGACGCTTGATCCGGCCGACTTCGAGCGACGTATCGGACCGCGCACCAAAGCCGTTATTCCCGTGCACATGGCCGGCCGTCCGTCCGATATGGACCGCATTCTCGAGGTTGCCAAAGCCCGCGGAATCGCCGTGCTGGAAGATAGTTGCCAGGCTGTCGGCGGATCGTACAAGGGACGCTATCTGGCCACGATCGGTGATGCCGGCGCGTTCAGTTTCAATGTATATAAGAATATCTCCTGCGGCGAGGGCGGCGCATTACTGACCAACGATCGCCGGATTTACGAACGGGCGCTTTATTATCACGATATGGGCAGCGCGTTTCGCGGACATACCCTCAGCGAACCGGAATTTCTGGGCAATACCTACCGCATGAACGAAATTCAATCCGCCGTACTCTATGTTCAGCTCGGGCGGCTCGAGGGCATTCTGGCCCAATTGCGAGAACGCCGCAACTGGATCCAGGATGCCATCCTGGCAGCGGACGCGCCGCTGAAGCTTTCGCCTTCGGCGGATATCGAAGGCGACTGCGGCGTGCATGTCTCGTTCCTGTTCGAAACGGGCGAAGCGCGCATACGGTTCTGCGAACGCGCCGCGGAACTTGGCTGCAAGCTCGGTAGTCCCATCGACAGCGGTAAACACGTGTACACCAATTGGACTACGTTGCTGGAACGCAAGGTCGGCGTGCATCCCAAAATGAATCCGTTCCTGTGGCCGGAAAACCAAGAGTGTCGCATCGAGGAATTGACGCCGGAATGTTGCCCGCGAACGCTCGACTTGTTGACGCGTACGGCTACCGTGGGGGTTGGCTTCGACCAAACGCGCGAAGCGTGTGAAGCGGTCGCGGAGATCCTTTGTCGAACGGCTAGGGAGATAGCCGGCAACGGTTGACCGGAAAGGCTGTCGCGTTGCGATCCGCGAGGCATCCTCTTTGGGGATCGTACATGACCTCGCCTTTTCGTCCTACACTTAATCTTACCGTAAACCACCCGCTTCGTCGTTCTAATCCGTATCCCGCGACTACGCTCCCCGTGAACGGTTGCAAGAAATGAGTCTTCGATATGATCGATCTGCACATGCATACCACGCTTTCCACGGATGGCCACGACGAGCCGGAAGCGTTTGTCGAACGCGCCGCCGCGCGGGGACTCACCGCCATGGCGGTAACCGAACACTCGAATATCGATAGCTTGCCGCGCGCCAAGCGCCGGGCGCTGGCTCTTGGCATCGAATATATCAACGGGATGGAAACCGGGGGAGCGTTGCCGTTGGACCGGGAACCGAGGAACATCGATGTACTCGGCTATTTTTTCGATGATGACGCGCCCGCCATCCGCGCGTTTTGCGAGCGGATCAAACAGAGGGAAAGACTGCGCACCGACGCGTTTTTAAGCGGTTTACAATCCCTCGAAATTCCGATTGCCCGCGACCAGGTTGCCGCCCTCTATCCCGGCAGGGTTTCCGGATGGGCGGTTCGCCGTATGCTGCGCGCTGACGGGTACGCTAAAGACAAGCCGGAATCCTCGCGGATCGAGCAGAACGCCGTTTGCGCGGCAATCGCGGCCGAGCCCCGGCGTTACGAAGGGTTGAACCAACCGGGAACGAGCGCCGCCGAGGCAATCGATGCGATTCATGCGGATGGCGGTATGGCCATGATGGCCCATCCTTTCTGGTTAACCAAACCCGCGCGCGGCGGGCATCCGCCGGAGGTTGTCTGGCGCCAAATTGCGTGTTTCCTGGACATCGGCGGCGACGGACTGGAAGCCGTCAATCATGGCAATGACGCCGGTTGTGCCGACATCGTTTTAGACTATTGCCGGCGAAATAATCTGCCGGCCAGCGGCGGTACGGACACGCATCGCAGCGAAGGAGTGGGCGCGATTTGCGTCTCTTTTGAATTGCTGCAATCCATGCAACGCTACCGCCGTGGCGAATCGCCGTGGTGAACGTGCCCGGAAATTCATGAGGACGCACGCCGGCGGATACTGAGCTGGAGACGCAACGCATGAGCCGAAGCGGTATGACGCAACGCTGTTGGGAACACGACTATTGCGCGCCGTGTTTCTACATGATTACGGTGGTGACCGAACCGCGACGCGACTGTCTCGGAACGTTGCAGACGACGGCCGGACGCGACGCGACGGTGGCGCTTTCCGTAATGGGCGAAGTGGTGCGTGACGTGTGGCGTCGCGCTTCGGCGGTCTATTCGGAGGTCGAAGCCTGCGAGTGTGTCGTGATGCCCGATCACTTTCATGGTGTTCTCTGGGTTAAGAAAAGGTTGGCCAGGCCCATGGGGCACATCGTGAAGGCGTTCAAGCGGGTGAGCGAGCAAGAAAGCAGGCGCAGGGGGTTGCTCTTGCCGAAGAATCCGGCGGCAGGGGCTGCCGCCGGAACCGAACCGGCAGGGGCTGCCTCCGGATTATGGCAGTCCGGCTTCCAGGACAGCATTCTCCTGCGCCGGGGCCAACTCAAGGCCATGGTTCACTACATTGCCGACAACCCCCGCCGTTTGGCTGTCAAGCGCGCCAATCCGGCGCTTTTCACGGTGATCGCCAACACGCAGGTTGCTCCCGGAACGCGTTGCCCCGCCATCGGTAACCGCTTCCTGCTGCAGCACCCGCTCAAACGCCAGATTCAGATCTCGCGTCGCATCTCGCCATACGAATTGGCGGAACGCCGGGAGGCGTTGCTTTACGCCGCCAGGCATGGCGCGGTGCTGGTTTCCCCCTGCATCAGTCAGGGCGAAAAAACCATTGCCCGAGCGGCGCTTGAGGCCGACCTGCCGTTGATTGTGATTTTGGCAAACGGCTTTGCGCCGCATTATAAGCCGGCCGGCCGTTATTTCGATGCTTGCGCTGCCGGCCGCTTGCTGATGCTCGCGCCCTTCGCCTACCGGCGGCGGCGCCAAACCATCACCCGTGAACAATGCCAGGCATTGAACACCTGGGCACGGAAGATCGAGGAGCCGAATTGGATGGCGTGAGAGAACAAGGTTGATCTCGTGATGACGTTGCGCCATAACAGCTTTTCGATTTATGAGAGAACCATGAGGAGAAACCATGACAGGATCACCTATTGACAAACCACACAATCAAACGCGAATCGGCATTCAATTGTATAGCCTCGGCCTCCAGTTTGCCGAAGACGCGCCCGGCGTCTTGCGGACACTTGCGAAACAAGGTTACCAAGGCGTCGAATTTGCCTGGGCATTCGGCGGCCTGTCGCCGGCATCGCTGCGCGATCTGTTGCAGGAATTAAACCTGCAAACGGTAAGCATCTACGTCAAAGCCGATCAGTTGCTCGATGAAGACAACGAGATTTGGACGTATGCGAACATTCTGGGCTGCCGTTACCTGACCATGGGCCGGCAGGACAGGGTGAGCGAACGCGCCTGGCCGCAAGCGATACGCGATATCGAAACGCTTGGACGCCGGGTCGCGGATCGCTGTCACCGGCTGCTGTATCACAACCATTGTGACGAGTTGAAACCGCTGGGGAATTCGACCGCGTTGGATCAGTTGTTCGAAAAAGTGGATCCGCACTGGGTGGGGGCGGAACTCGACGTAGCCTATTTCGTCCAGGTCGGGCTTGATCCGGTGGCCTATATACGCCGGTATGGCCATCGGATGCCGCTTCTGCATGCGCGGGATACCACGGCGGATGGCTGTTCCGTCCCGGTCGGCGCCGGCGTCGTTGACTTTCCCGCCATCATCGACGCGGCCCGGGATACCGGTACCGAATGGCTTGTGGTCGAGCAAAACCCTTCTCCCGACGCGGTCAACATTGCGCAACAGAGCATTACCGCGTTACGCGCGATACGCGACACGCGACAAACGCTTCCTTAAGGCAGCAAAGCCGCAGACTGCAATTACGTGCGCAGTTCGACACCCCGTCGATACCTGTCGGCATCCGTCGATCCCGTCGACCGCTGGCCAACTGAAGAATATGGCGGAAGGGCGTAGATTAAGCGTTTTCGGAGACTAAGAGCAGCGGGAGCTTAAGAGTCTTTTTTTTTCATAATCTTTGTCGCGAGCTTTATCGCAAGCTTTGTCGATGAAAAATAAAGGACGAAGATCGGGACGAAGACGAAGATAGACAAAGCTCACGACAAAAGCTCCGCTTCGCGGGGTTCTCAGAGACGAGTGTGGCCTCAGATCGTGTGCGCGATCAGATTTTGCAGGGATGAAAGAACGGATTACGATTACGGGCGACGATTACGGATTACGAGAGGAGTGTCACAAATCGTCCACCGTAATCGTCGCCCGTACGC
>PWZG01000081.1 GCA_003567575.1 PVC group bacterium
GAAAGCAGCAAAAAACGGGCCAGTAGGCTTGCAATCTTGGCAGCCACGGTTCAAAGTTTTTATCAGTTTTTATCAGTTTTTATCAGTTTTTATCAGTTTTTATCAGTAGGCGGTGGCGCCGTCTAATTTTCGGCATTTAGGCAAATTGCACGAATTTTTGCAGTCGAAGAGATGTGAACCAATCGGCAGGCAATTTGGAATATATTTAGCCGTCTACCGATTTGACGGCTAGCACTTTAAATCAACAAAAATGATGAATATCTCCGCCATAATATGTGCTATTGTCGCCGCGATGGGCGGCTTCTCCGTCCGGCAAAAGACGAACTTGTCATTGTTGAGCCTGGCGTGTCTGGGTTTGTTGGTGACGGGAACCGGCGCTGCGAGCGCGGACGAGCAGGATTGGGCTTCGAAGGCGCCGGCGTTTACTTTCTCCGACAACCTGGAAGAGCAGGAGGAGCAACTGAGAACAAATCCGTTGCTGGAGCGTTTCGCGGAGTCACGGAAGGAGCTGCTAAAGGATCCCCATCACCCGATCTACCATTTTGTAAGTCCGGAGAACAAGCTCAACGATCCCAATGGCCTATCTTACTGGCAGGGACGCTGGCACTTGTTTTATCAGGGGTATCCGCCGGAGGATCCGCGCCAGCATTGGGGACATGCAGTCAGTGACGACCTTATCCATTGGCGAGATCTGCCCTATGCCATCTATCCGGATCCCGAGAACGCCGTCTTTTCGGGGTCTGCGCTGGTGGAAGAGAATCGAGTAATCGCGATGTACCACGGCAGGATGGTCGGCAATATGGTGGCGATATCCGACGATCCTCTACTTCTAAACTGGGAAAAGGTGACCGGCCAGCCGGTGATACCCAGAAATCACCCGCAGGCCGTAGTCTTCGATCCGTTTATTTGGAAGAAGGATGGCATGTACTACTCCCTTTCGGGTGGGACGCTGCGGAATGGTCCGGGCGGTCAACGGGTGCCGGCGCAATTTCTTTTTCGTTCGCCGGATTTGGAGAACTGGGAGTATCTTCATCCGTTTGTGGAGAATGATCTGTATTCGTTGGTGGGCGACGATGGCGCCTGCCCCTACTTTTGGCCGATCGGAGATCAGCATATCCTGCTGTATTATAGTCACATGAGCGGTGGAAAGTATCTGATCGGCGATTACGACACGGAACGCAACAAGTTGGTTACAACCGGTGGCGGCGACTTCAATTTCGGCGCAAGCGCTCCGGGCGGTGTGCATGCGCCCTCGGCCACGCCCGACGGGGAGGGCAACGTGGTAGTGATCTTCAATATGAATGCGGCGAAACCGACCGAGGGCTGGGACCAGATCATGTCCTTGCCCAGGCTTTTGAAGCTGTCCGACGACGGTCAGTTGACCCAGGAACCCGCGGGTGATATCGAGTCGCTCCGGGGGGACCACGTGAGGGTTGATTCAATGACGCTCCCAGCCAATGAGGAACTGGTGCTCAGAGGAGTCGAAGGCAAATCGATGGAGATCGTTGCCGAGATCGACCCGAAAAATGCGTCTATGGTTGAGTTAAACGTGTTTCGTTCACCCGACGCGGAGGAGGTTACCCGTATTAAGTTTTTCAAGAACCGTGGATATCGCAACCAGAGTGTTATCAGCATTGACTCGTCGAAATCCTCGATTCTTTCGAATGTGATGTCGCGTCCTCCGGAAACGGCGAATGTTCGTCTTGGTGAAAATGAGCCTTTGGAACTTCGGGTGTTTCTTGACCGAAGTATTGTCGAAGTCTTTGTTAATGGAAGACAGTGTGTCGCGCTTAGAGTGTATCCGGGACGAGATGACAGCGTCGGCGTATCGTTGCGCGCGCAAGGGCAACCGGCGGTTCTGAAGTCGCTTGATGCTTGGCAGATGAATAGCATTTACGATCAACTCCTGCGTTATTGATTAGAGCCTGTCGTTTAGTCCGATATCTTAGTATACGCGATGAACATTTATGTAATCCGATGCTCAATTGTTGCGGCGATGGGAGGTTTTCTCTTCGGTTTCGACACCGTCGTAATTTCCGGTGCGGAACAGAGGATCCAGGATCTGTGGGGCTTGAGTCCGGTCGTGCACGGTCTCGCCATAAGCATCGCCCTTTGGGGCACGGTGCTCGGCGCGTTGACCGGTGGCATTCCCGCCGACCGCCTCGGCCGGCAGAAAACCTTGTTGTTTATCGGCGTGTTGTATTTGGTCTCGGCGATCGGCTCGGCCCTCGCTCCCGATCCGGTCACGTTCATGGTTTCCCGTTTTATCGGCGGTCTGGCCGTCGGCATCTCAACGGTGGCCGCGCCGATTTATATCTCCGAGATCGCACCGGCCCATCTGCGCGGGCGGCTCACCGGGATGTTTCAGTTCAACATCGTTCTCGGCATCCTGGTGGCCTTTGCTTCGAACGCGCTGATCGCCACCGTTGGCGACGAGCACGCTTGGCGATGGATGCTCGGCGTCGAGGCGCTCCCGGCCCTGATCTTCGCCGGCTTCTGTCTGAGCATTCCCGAGAGCCCGCGCTGGCTGATCGTCCGTAAGAACAATCGGGCGCGGGCAAAGAAGACGTTTTCGCTGGTTCAGCCGGCGGTGAGCTCCGGGGAGCTCGACGCCAAGATCGACGAGATTGTGAACGTCGCGCACACCGGCAGCGGCAAAGCGCCGTTCTGGAGCCGCCGCCTCGCGGCCCCGATCATGCTCGCCTTCTTGATAGCCTTTTTCAACCAGTTGTCCGGCATCAACGCGGTCCTTTATTTCGCCCCGCGAATTTTTCAGATGACCGGTCTCGAGGAGGGCGCCGCGTTGCTGCAATCGGTGGGCATCGGGGTCACCAACCTGCTCTTTACGCTGGTCGGCCTGTGGCTGATCGACAAGCTTGCGCGACGAATGCTTCTGTATGTCGGCTCTATCGGCTACATTGTTTCTCTCGGGCTGGTCTCCGTGGCCTTCTTTACCGAGACATTCATGATCGTGCCGGTATTGATCTTCGCTTTTATCGGCGCCCATGCTGTCGGCCAGGGAGCGGTTATTTGGGTCTTTATTTCGGAGATCTTTCCCAACCGTCACCGTGCCGAGGGACAGGCGCTCGGCAGTTCGACTCACTGGATTTTTGCCGCGTTATTGACTTTGTTCTTTCCGACCATGGTTGGGGCCTTCGCGCCAGGGTTTATCTTCCTATTCTTCTGCGTCATGATGGTCCTGCAACTGCTGTGGGTGATCTTCATGGTGCCCGAAACCAAGGGGCGTCCGCTGGAGGACATCGAACGGGACCTCGGCATCGATATCGGGAACGAAGGAGCGGGCGGCATTGTGCTGGAGCGCAGGTGAATCGAGTTGTCGTTCGTCACAGGCGTGCCCTGCTTGACCAAACCGACCATGGAGTGCGCCTCTCCGGCACGCTCGACGGCTGGATAGCAGGCAAGTGGCAAGGTGCCGGCCGTTGACACTCGAAAGCCATTACGTGTCTGAATTCGGCACCGCTCATTGATGACGACAATCCCGTCATCGCCCCCTTCAATCTTCTCCCGGCTAAACAGCTCCGCTTGCGGCCTATTTGCGTCCTTGCCGCAGCATTGCCGGAGGCCGGCACTCCCGGGAAGCTCCTGCGCGCCAAGCAAAAAACCGGACAGGTTCGGGTTCGTACCCTATGTCCGGAATTAAGTTCCTAAATTGTTGATATGACGAGCAAATCAGAGGGTTGGGGCAGGAGGTCTGAAATTGCACGCTTACCCTCTGGTGGAGTTGCATCAGCATGTTAACAGTGGAACTTTGTTTTCCCTATGATTCTGTGATGGATCCTGTATGATTATGAATCATGCAATTACCAATGATTCCTGTAAAAGAGTTCTCCACTTCTTCAAGGTTGCCGTTTCAAACATGTTTGGGACGTGGATTCACGTTGATCGAGCTGCTCACCGTTATTGCGATCATCGGAATTCTTGCGGCGATCCTGATCCCAGTGGTCGCGCGGGTGCGGATGTCCGCTTCGAAAGCGGTCGCGATCTCCAATTTCCGGCAAATCGGAACCGCGATTCAAGCCTATACTGCCGAACACAACGACCGGCTTCCAGGCCCGGGATTGGGTGGCGGCCAACCTTCCTATGCGCGCGACGCGCGACACTTGGTGCATCCGGATCGGCTCGGGACGTATATCGACTCGGTTAGAGTTACCTTGGATGGGCAAGAAAGATGGCATTCGGCACTTATGGAAAGTCCGCGCTATGTCTCCCAACGGCCCGTCACGGACGCAACCCCTGCCTTGCGGGCGACCAATGTCCAAGCTCATCGCAGGACAGTCCATCCTTTAGTTCTTATCAGTCAGTAAAATTCGTATCAGTAAAATTCTTATCAGTCAGTTGTCAGCAATTTTTTTCGCGGCGGGAGATGATCATTTTCTCAGCCCACCATTTGCCCGACACGACGATTTTTTCCCGCCCGTTATTTGGAAGCGACCGTCCGAGTTCTTGCGGCGATTTCCTTTTTTCGATTCCTAGTCAAGGAACCATACCATGAAATTTCGTACCCACCGTTCGGGACGGAGGAATTCCACCGGCTTCACGCTGGTCGAACTCCTGGTCGTGATCGCGATCATCGGCGTGCTGGTGGCCCTGCTGTTGCCCGCCATCCAAGCGGCC
>PWZG01000352.1 GCA_003567575.1 PVC group bacterium
CGTCAACGGTCGGTTTTACCGCGGTGTTTTGACCGGCCTCAACGAAGCCTTCGTCGTCGATCGCGCCACCCGCGACCGCCTGATCGCCGAAGACCCAAAATCGGAGGAATTGCTGAAACCGTTCCTTCGTGGCCGGGATGTGAAGCGTTGGCGGATTGATTATCAGGATTTATGGATGATCTTTACCAGAAGGGGAATCGACATCGAACAATTCCCGGCAATTAAGAAACATCTAAGCCAATATCGAAAATCTTTAGAACCAAAGCCGCGCGATTGGCCAACAGGCAAGAACTGGGAAGGTAGAAAAGCAGGACCGTATAAGTGGTATGAAATTCAGGATAACGTCGCTTACTTTAATGAGTTTACGGGACCGAAAGTCATCTATCCCGACATCTACGAGCACCAGTCCTTTGCCTTCGATGATCGAGGCTATCTTTCAACCAATACAACGTATTTCATACCTCATGATACCCACGCCCGGTTTCTGACGGCTGTCTTGAACTCAATTCTCGTTGAATGGTTCTATGGTCAAATCTCAAACAGGATTCGCGGCGGATACCTGCGGGCATTTTCAGATTACATGAAGCATATCCCGGTCCCGTCGGCAAATCCCGGCCAAACACGATCCGTGGAAAGAATTCACGATCTTGTTGCCATGCTCTTCAATTCAGCCGATTCACATTCCCGCGACACCCTCATGCGCGAATACCTCGAGCAAATTCTCAACGCGCTGGTTTATGAGCTTTACCTGCCGGATGAACTGCACACCGCCAACCTGCATTTCTTCGATCTCGTTGAATCCGCCAATCTGCCGAAAATCGACACCGGTGCGTCAGATACTTCGCCTCAACTCGAAACCCTTCGCACTGTCTTCGAAACAATCCGTGCGCCCACTCATCCTCTCCGAGAAGCCCTGGAAAAACTTCAAACGCTTGATTCCGTCAGGATTATCGAGGGTAAGGCATGATCATGCCTGTCACCCTCGCTTGCATCTTTCCCTCCATGAATTATCCCCATATCCGTCCGTGTGAAAACAGGGACGCCGGGACAGCACCTCCAATCGAATGCGCTTGGGGGCGTTTGCGTTCTCGCAAAAAACCGTTCTCTACTCGAAGGTCAGCATCCCTGAAATTGCATGATGATTCACAAGGTATCCGCGGGACTAACCACACCCATCGGCCCCTTGTTCAGCACATGCGTGTAGATCATGGTCGTTTTCACGTCGGAATGTCCAAGCAGCGCCTGTACGGTGCGAATGTCCTGCCCGGCCTCCAATAGATGTGTTGCAAACGAATGCCGGAAGCAATGTGGAGTGAAACGCACTGTGAGCCCGGCTTCTTGTACCGCTTGTTTGATGACTCGCTGAAGATGCTGTTCGTCGAGATGATGCCTGCGAACACGTCCTGATCGGGGATCGGTCGAGTAGTCGTCCGCTGGAAAAACATATTGCCATTCCCAGGGCGTAGACATTCCACAGTCTTTTCCGCTAACAATCGCCAGTTCACCGAATGTGGATGCGATTGACCTGAAATGACGTGACGATCATTCGGTGCGCACGTTCGTTTGCTATTTGGCGTTTCGCAAAGGATGTTTTGATTGCCGGTTTCGATGCGTGTAGAAGATCTCACACTTAGGCAATTGGATGCGCTAATATTTTGGTTTGAAACGTCGTTGACATTTTCCGCAGATCTGTGGTATTTTCGCTTTGGTTGTTCGTAGCCTGACGTCTTCCCTGAGCTGATGGGGCTGCGTTCATGGGAGTAATGTGTGGTTTTAGGCAACACGGGAACGGCGGTGGGAGGCTGTTTATGCGACGCAGGAATGTCTGGCCGAGGCGCCAGCGCGATGCCCCGAAATCGTTCGTAATAAAGTTCAAGGGCGTCTCTGGCTTGTTGAACCTGCCAATTGGCAACGCCTGGGAGCGCGACAATTTGTCGCAGGTATACCTCGATTTCAGTGCGCCCAAGGTCGCGACGGAACCCCCGTCGCCCCATTCACCCCAACGAGCGGGTATACCTCGATTTCAGTGCGCCCAAGGTCGCGACGCCTTTTGCCGCGATGATTCGCAAAGAATCTACGGACCCATCCGAGGTAAAACCGGATAGTTTTTTCCTGCGCTCCCGCATCCCGCAAAACATCAATATACCCTGCGGGCCACTTAGGATCAGGATTGGTCGGAACGGCAGTACGGAAATCGCTTTGACGCATATCATCCCTCACGAAAATCATGATATACGTCACAATATAAACGTAAACACCTAAAAATCAAGCATTTTTTTGATGCATATCATTCTGGGTGGGATGATATACTTGATGTATAATACTATGTTCGGTCAGAAGAATCGAGGTGTATGCATGTCGGCAGGAGCAGAACTGATTGAACTACAGCATGACCATGAATGCGTGATGGCGGCCGTCAAGAGCGGTGACCGCGAACGCATCGCGGCTGAATGCAAGGCCTTCTGGACCTCGTACAACTCGCTTGAACTGGATTCGGGGGTCATGTGGATTGCGCAAACAGTGGCCGGATATGCTGAGGACGTTCGTACCATTGAGGCGGAATACCAACTGAATACATCCGCACCGCAACAGCGGGACAAGGTGTCGTGGTGGAAGCGCTGGCGGAAACAGCGCGCCGACGGACCATCAGAGGAGAAAAGAAGATGATTGGCGCAATTGCAGGTGACATCATCGGATCGGTTTACGAGTGGGCGAATATCAAGACAAAGGATTTCCCCATCTTCGCCGATCGGTGCATTTTCACTGATGACTCGATCCTGACGATCGCGCTCGCCGACACGATTCTTACCGGCACGCCGTACGCAGAAAACCTAAAGACGTTCTACCGGTGGTATCCCGACGGCGGTTACGGCGGCAGTTTTCACCGGTGGGCGCGAAGCAGGCACTCCGAACCGTACAATAGTTGGGGAAACGGTGCAGCGATGAGGATAAGTCCTGTCGGGTACGTATTTGACGACCTGGAGACGGTACTTGCCGAGGCAGAGGAATACACGGCAGTTACGCACGATCATCCAGAGGGCATCAAGGGCGGGCAATCTGTTGCGGCAGCGATCTTCCTTGCCAAATCTGGTAAGTCAAAGGCTGAAATCCGTCAGTACATCGAAACACAGTTCGATTACGACTTGAGCCGTCACGTTGACGACATTCGCCCGACCTACACGTTTGACGTGTCGTCGCAGGGAACAGTCCCGCAAGCTATTCGTGCCTTTCTGGACTCAACGGATTTCGAGGACGCCATTCGGACGGCGATCTCGCTCGGCGGTGACTCGGACACTCTCGCCTGTATTACAGGCGGAATAGCACAGGCATTCTACAGAGGTGTCCCCCCGTTGATTCAAACCAAGGTGTATTCAATACTCGACAACCGGCTCGCGTCCATTACCAGAGCCTTTATGGAGAAGTACTGCAAATAGGACCGAACCATCGGCGGCACACGTACGCTCGGCCCGCGGCGGGCCTCGCGCCGGTGCGCCGTGACGTTCTGGAAAAGAGATGACAATTCGACTTCATTCTGGTAGCTTCTTCACATGGCAACGGTATACATAGAGACATCGGTCATCAGCTATCTTAAGGCGCGGCCATCGCCAGCCTTGGTGGCAGCAGCGCACCAACAGGTGACTCGCGAGTGGTGGGATCATCATCGACAACGGTTTGACCAGTTCATTTCGCCGCTGGTTCTGGACGAAGCCGCCCGCGGCGATCCTGATGCAGCCGCACGACGATTGTCGGCACTCGAAGGGTTCGCCGTGCTCGAACCGACTCGAGATGCCGCAGAACTCGTTGACATGTTGATTGCCGACGGTGCTCTGCCGAGTGTCGCGCGGGACGATGCGACACATGTAGCCATCGCGGCAGTACACCACATGGACTACCTTGTGACGTGGAATTGCCGCCATATCGATAATGCCGAAAGCAAGCCGCTGATCCGCTCGGTTTGCGCAGTTCACGGGTACGTCTGCCCTGAAATATGCACGCCGGAAGAATTGATGGGAGGGAGATCGGATGAAGGATGAAATTCTGGAAGAGCTGTGGCGAGCGAAGGACCAAATTGCCGACGAGACAAAAGGCAACACGCAGGTGCTCTTCGAACGCCTGAGGAACGTCAAGCTGACGCCTTCTCAGCGCATGGTTGACCGCACCTCGCCGCGAAAGCCGCAACACGCCTGAACGATGGGCTGCAGAACAACACATCGGAGGGTATTTGTCGCTAACGCGCCAAAACCCTCAATGTGGACGTTCGGTGCAAAGATGAAGAAACACCCTAGACTCAAATGGTGGTTAGCGCGAACAGGCATTGTCGCAGAACTCATCGCTGTCGTTATTCTTGTTGCTTTGTTGGTACAGAGCCTCCTTGCGACGCAGAAGCTGAAGACCGTCCACACACGACTTGAGCAAGAATCCATTCCCCTGTCTTGGTCGGAGTTGTACGACGTGTTCCCGAATGCCGAAGCCCACCTTGCAGCGCAGTCGCGGTTCTTCACCGCGCTTGGGGCTGCGAGGGGTCCTGCAAATAACAAATAACTTGAATGCTCCTGTCGTCCGGACGGATTCTTCCTGATGGCCAACACCATGAATGAACGTCAGCGTGATTTCAAGGAG
>PWZG01000412.1 GCA_003567575.1 PVC group bacterium
GCGATGAAGAAGGCCGGCACCAGGCAGAGCAGGACGTGTTCGCGCGCATACCATTTGGCCAGCGTGAAGGCTTCGATGATGGCGACCTGGAAGCGGGCCCCCTCGATGGGCAGGTAGTACAGGACCGCAAAAAGACCGATCAACCAGCCCAGTATCTTCAGTTCTTTCCGACTTCCTTCGTTCACGCCGCAATCTCCTTTCAGCCTTTCGTCAGCATAGCCTGCCGTTTAGCCTCTGAGCGAATGACACCCATGGCGCAGTCGAACACATCCAGAATGCACGGGGTCTGTAATCGCAAAAAAATGCGCACGCCTTCCCGCCGCTCGCCGACGATGCCGACGTTTTTCAGTTCCGCGATATGACGGGAAAGGGTGGATTTGTTCATCGGGAACAGCGGCTGCAATTCGCACATACAGCGTTCGCCACGGCTCAGCTCGTCCACGATCTTGAGGCGCACCGGACTTGCCAGTGCCTTCATCACCCGCGCCCGCGCTTTGAGTTCCTCGGTATTCATGGGCTACATTGTAAAGCATAGTTGCAAAACAACGCAACTAATTTTTTCATGACATATAACCCGGCCGAAAATATCGGGGCTAGGCAAAACGAACAAGATATGTTAAAAAGATAACCGTTTATTCCGGAGAGGTGACCGAGTTGGCCGATGGTGCGGCACTGGAAATGCCGTGTACCCCAAAAGGGTACCGCGGGTTCGAATCCCGCCCTCTCCGCCATGTTTTCGCCCGTCTTCTCTTCTTCTAGTTATTATGTCTTTGCGGCGAAAATATCGCCTCACAGTTCATCAAGAATGATTCTGGCGCTCTCCAAATCAGGACAGCGTTCAAGAGCGGAGCGAAACCATATTGATGGCCTTGACTCGATTTCCATCCAATGGTATGCCTGCGCCGGTCACCCGACCCATAATTTCAGATTCCGCATCTGCTTGGGAAGCCTAACCCGTCATGCAAAGAATGATAATCGCCGCTTTTTACACAAGTGAAAAGGTTCCGGTTTTTTCGGGGCGGAAAATATGCGATTTTTTCTTGCTCCTTTTTCGCTTAGAATACCATTTTCGCCATTCACGAAATCGTTCAATGTAGTTTACGGTAAAGCAGACGACAGAGTTTGTTCTGATGCAGTTCACGAGGCAGTTGCAAAAAAACGAGTCCCGGCATGCTTGACAAACCTGGGCCTCGGTGCCACACTAACCTTTTATTTCTGACATTATGGAGCAAGCGTCAATTTAACGCGCGGAAGAAGAAAGGTGAATTATGCAGGTGGTCATACTCATAGGAGGTCTGGGTACGAGGTTGTATCCGTATACGTATACGACGCCTAAATCTTTGTTGCCGATTGCCAATCGCGCTTTCCTTGATCTGGGGTGTCAATGGTTGCGAGCGAACGGCGCATCCGAGGTTGTCTTTGCCGTCAGTCATTTCGCGTCCGCGATTATCGAGTTTTTACAACAAACCAATGCGGCGCGCGGGTTCAACGTTAAGATACGCATGGAAGACCGGCCGCTGGGCAGCGGCGGAGCCTTGAAGAACTGCGCGGATATACTGCAGGACGATTTTCTGCTGCTCAACGGAGATATTCTCATGGATATGGAACTTGGGAATCTCATGGAGTTACACAGGAGATCCGGCGCCATGGTCACCGCTACCGTCAGCAAAATCGAGGATACGCGCCGATGGGGAATTCTCGATATTCAGGACGATGATCGCGTCCTCGGATGGCAAGAGAAGCCCTCCCCGGAGGAGGCCAAAAGCCTGTGGGGCAATGTCGGCGCCTGGGCCATGTCGCGCAAGATTCTGGAGTTCATCCCGGAAGACCGGTTTGTATCGCTCGAGAAAGAAACATTCCCATTACTGTTTGAGCAAGCGATACCATTTTCCGGTCATCGTTTTTCCGGATATTGGAAGGATATCGGAACGCTTGACAATTATGTGCAGGCCAACCGGGATTTGCTGGCGGGCGCCATCAGGGGGTTCGAACCCAATGGCCGGGAACGTTCTCGGGGTATATGGGAAGATGATTCCGTTCAGATAGCCGATAATGTGGATTTTGTTCCGCCCGTGGTGTTGGGATCCAACTGTCGGATCGGGGGTGGCGCGCAGATTATCGGGCCAACGGTCATTGGCTGCGGCGCCCGTGTCGGCAGTGGTGCAAGGATCGAATCCTCGATATTATGGAATAACGCCGATGTAGGCGAACATGTCGAAATGCGTGATGCCGTGATCGGTGAAGCGAGCGTCGGGTCAAACTGCGTGCTCGGACCTGGATGTGCGGTCGCTTCCAACACCGTGATACACGAAGGGATTAACCTTCCGTCGGAAACCGTTCTTGGGCCGGGTAGTAGAATGTCCGGCACGCGGTGAGGGTGAATATCGCTATAAACGAATGCGTATCAATGGGAAGAAAACGTTAGCGGGAAAAAGAGATGCGAGGGTGGCAACGCAACTGGACAATGTTCCCCACGGCAACAATAGCACGCTGAGACGGGAAAGGTGGTTGCCCTGGCTGCTTTTTGCCTTCCTTGTTCTGTTGTATCTGCCGTCGTTGCGCAACCAATTCGTTTACGACGACGAGGTTTTGATCATTGACCAGGCGCGACCCGAACGGATCGCCGATTTTCTGAACGTATTTCGAGAACGCCATTTTCCGACCGTCCCTTATTACCGGCCCGTGACGCGGTTAACGTTCCTGGCACAGAAATATTGGCACGATCTCAATCCGGCGCCTTATCATCTGTTTAATGCACTGTTGGCCGGCGCCGCGGTATTGGCGGCGTTCCGTTTCTTGCGGCATCCGGCCTTCCGAATCTCGCGTCCGGCCGCCGCCGTCGCCGCCTTGCTGTGGGCGGTTCACCCGTCGATGTCATCCGCGGTTTATCCGGTTTGTTCCGGACGGGAAACCTTGTTGCCCTCGATTTTCATTCTGCTGGCGGTGGATGCCTGGATGCGGCCCGGCCGGCGCAACGGTTTTCTAGCGCTGTTTTTTTCGATCCTGACCCTGTTTTCCCGGGAACAGGCGGTGGTGTTGCCGGTCATTTTCCTGCTTGGAGATCTGTTTGACTTGAGCGGCGAAGATCGGTTGCGATGCGTTCCCTTGCTGCGCGAAATACGATATCGGCCGCACGGCATGACGGCGGAAGCATCGGCCGCGGACGACGCATGTACGTTGACGGGCTTGTTGAAAAGCGGAATATTCTGGCGTTATGCAACGCTGGGCATGGCGGGACTTTGCTATCTATGGATTCGTTATACCTTGTTTGAAGGCAGCGAATTTGAGTTCGGCATTATTGAAGCGCCCTTGCTGCCGCTGTATTCCTATCTGTATGCGTTGCAATCTTTCTTTTTCCCGTTTATCAATTTGGTCTATGAACCGCCGATCCCGGTTTGGTGGTCATGGTGGCGAGTGGTTCCGGCGATAATGTTGACAGCCGGCCTGGTCTGGGCGGCGTGGCGGCGCGGCTTGGGGTGGCGTCTGCTTTTCTGGACTGGCTGGTTTGTTGTGGTGCAGGCGCCAACCGCCAACATTCTCAAACAGGAGGCGCCGTTCGACGAACGGTATGCGGTCTTGGCGGCGTTGGCTTTGCCGGCCCTGGCCGCGTCTGTCTACGGCATTTTGGCGCCGGTTTCGCGCCGTTTACGCCACGCTCTTTACACGGGCATACTGACGTTGCTGGTCGCCGGGGCAGGCGTCAGTCTGTATCGCGGCCGTTTCTTCTATGACGACCCGACGTTTATCAGCCAATGGATACGGACCAATCCCTGGAATGTCGATGCGCTCGTGAATCATGCCAAATACAAGATTGACGAAGAAGATTTCGAAACCGCGCTTTGGGCGGCTTCACGAGCCGTCCAGCAGGCGCCTGAGATGGCAGGCGCCTGGTATAATTACGGGCTCGCCAACTATCATTTGGGCCAACTGGAGGAGGCGGTGGTCGCATTCCATCGTGCCCTCGAACTGGATCCGGATCATGAAGCGCGTTACAATCTGGCCTTGTCACTCAGTGATCTCGGGCATACCGAGCTTGCCATCGATACCTATCGAGCCGCGATAGAACGGACACCCGGACACGGCGATTCCCTCTACAACCTTGCGCTGTTGCTTGCCCGCCAGGGAGATTATGAAGCGGCTACGCAGTATTTCGAGCGGGCCGCCGAAGTTAAGCCTGATGATGCGGAAGCGGTTTACAACCAGGGTGTAGCACTCGAACAATTACAACGGATGGATGAGGCGGTGGTATGTTATCGGGAGGCCATCGCGCGCGATCCCGGGCATACCAGCGCTCTGTATAATCTGGCGACCTTATATTTCCGGCAACGCGATTTCGAGTCCGCGATCCGCTATTACAGCCGTGTTCTGGACATCGATCCCGGCGATATTCAAGCGCGCCAAAACCTGAATGCCGCCCGCGCTGCCCTACGTGGCCGGACAGATCCGTAACATTGCGGATGGCCGAATCGTAAGCGTTCACGGATGACCCTATTTCGGGTTGCTCCCCATCAAAACCATCTCTACCGCAACTACCGCGGAACAACCCGT
The DNA here is from genome assembly GCA_003567575.1 of PVC group bacterium. Taxonomy (GTDB): domain Bacteria; phylum Verrucomicrobiota; class Kiritimatiellia; order CAIKKV01; family PXCX01; genus PXCX01. The sequence goes on from PWZG01000412.1 coordinate 4,549, forward strand.
GAACGGTTACGCCGAATCGAACCAATCGGTAGACCGCGAGATCCTTCCCCTTCGATTTCGATCAGGGCAGGTTAGTGGCTTATTTAAGCATGGTTGCGTAAAAAATAAGAAAAATGACGCGGAGCCATGGATGGTGTCGGGCAAGAGGTCGGAGGTCAGAGCAAGAGAACGGGGGAACCGGTGGACGACGACTACTACTACGGATTACGACAAGAGGAATCCCAATCGTCCACAGTAGTCGTCGCCCGTAATCGCGCTCCGTTTTCTTTTCGCGGAATCGGGCGACGATAACGCGGCCCGATAACGCGACACGATTGCTTGCGTCTTCCTCGTGTCTTGTAATCGCCTGTGCGCCATGCCTGCGCCGCGTCGCCTGCCTGTGACGGAACGGCAGACAGGCGGCAGGCAGTTGACGCACGCAGACAGGTCCCCCGCCGTTTCTTCGCATAGTCGTCACGGTTTCCCATCCGGCCGGGGACGGCCGGCTCCAAGCGGAATACGTTATTTCATCCCCCCCGAAAAATCAGATCGTGCACACGATCTGAGGCCACACTTGTTTTAGAGAACATTGCCAACCAACCGGTTATCGTCGTCGCGATCGTAGTCTCGATCTTTGTCTTTTCATTCTCCCCGACAATGATCGCAAAGGCGACCGACAAAGGTAAAGATTAGGGTAAAGACGAGAGGTAGACGGATGCCTCTTTGTCTTTGCCGTAATCTTTACCATTGTCTGAGATAACATGGGGAATCGGTCGACGAGAACTAGGACGAGGACGACGACGAGGAAGACAGGCAAAAACGGGCAGGCGCCCCAACGCAAACCTATTTCAGCGCAATCTGCTGACTGCTGACATCTGACCTCTGGGTTGCGGGCGAATTGACTTCATGCCCTCAACATAGTATAAAGTTACCCATAGCGCCTTTTCCGTGGATGGACACGTTTTTACGTGGTTCTTCGCGATCCCCTTTTCCCGCTGGAAGAGGGGCTGGGGGTGAGGGTGGCGGCGCTGCGCTTCGGTTGCGGCAGTGCCGCCTTTATATTTTAAACCATATTCTTGTAAGGAAATCTTATGTTACAATCCAGTCCATTACAAAAAGCGTTGGCTGCCGGTCAGACGGTGTTGGGTCCGTTTTGCAAAATGAGTGATCCAACGGTCTATGAACTGGCCGGGTTGGCGGGATTCGATTTTGCCATTATCGACATGGAACATGGGCCGCTGGGATTCGAAACCGCGCAACAATTGGTGCGTACCTGTGAAATGGCCGGCATCAGTCCGGTGATCCGGATTCCTGCCAATCGCGGCGAGTATGTGCAGCGCGCCCTGGATATAGGGGCACACGCCGTCCAAGTGCCGGAAATCAATACGGCGGCCGATGCGCAATGCCTTGTCGATGCGGCTAAATTCCATCCCGAAGGCCGGCGCGGTGTCTGCCGTTTCGTGCGTGCCGCGCAATATACACGTCTTGACAAACAGGAATATTTCGGGCTGGCCAACCGTCAGCAACAGGTGATTGCGCATATTGAGGGACGTACCGGGTTCGACAATCTTGATGCGATCCTGGCCGTCGACGGGATTTCCGTCATATTTATCGGGCCGTACGATTTGTCGCAGTCGCTGGGCATCCCCGGGCAAACCGATCATCCCCGGCTTCAGGAAACCATGGCGGACATCGTGCGGCGATCGCGGGCCGCCGGTAAAGCGGTGGGGACTTTTGTCGAAACACCGCAACAGGCTGCCCACTGGATGGCGCAAGGCGTCGGGTATATTTCCTATTCCGTTGATGTCGGACTGCTGTTGCAGGCATTTACGTCCGTTGTCGGATCAGTGCGCGGAAAGAAATAATGCTGATAAAGCAAGGATTGTTTAATGCCGAAAATAACGTTTATGGGGTCGGGCAGCATGGTTTTCGCCAAGCATATTCTTGGCGATTGCATGCGGGTCCGGGAATTGCGTACCTCGCATTTTTCGCTTTATGATATTGATCCCGTACGATTACGCGATTCCAAACGTATGATCGACGCGATCAACCGTAATTCCAACAGTGGTCGCGCCACGGTCAGCGCGCATCTCGGGGTTGCAAACCGGAAACGTGCCTTGCGCGACGCGGATTACGTGTTTAACGCCGTGCAAGTCGGCGGTTATCCGTCGACGCTCATTGATTTCGAAGTTCCCAAGCGTTACGGACTGCGCCAGACGATCGGAGATACACTGGGTGTCGGCGGTATTTTTCGCGGGTTGCGAACGATTCCGGTCATGCTGGATTTCGCTCGCGACATGGAAGATGTCTGCCCGGATGCCTGGCTGTTAAACTACACCAATCCCATGGCGATGGTAACCGGCGCCGTGCTCAAGGGCAGCGGCATTCATTGCGTGGGTTTATGTCATTCCGTTCAAGGCAACGCCCGTGGCCTGTTGATGCGGCTTAAGATGATAAGCCGGGTCCGGAAACTGCAATGGAAGATCGCGGGCATCAACCACCAGGCATGGCTTCTGGAAATTACGGACGATGGCAAGGATCTTTATCCCGAGATCAAACAAAGGGCCGCGGCTATTCTGCAAAGACAGAGAAACAAAAAGACTCCGGTCAAGTACGGCCCCAATCTGGTTCGATATCACATGATGCTTACATTCGGTTATTACGTCACCGAATCCTCCGAACACGGCGCCGAATATGTGCCGTGGTATATAAAACAAAACTTTCCCGACCTGATCCGGGAATTCCGCATTCCGCTCGACGAATATCCGCGCCGCTGTCGTGCCCAGATTGAGAAATGGAAGACGCTGAGCCGTGAACTGGCCTGCAACACGAAATTGCGACACGACCGGCGTACCGATGAATACGGTTCCCTCATTGTTGAAGCGATGGAAACCGACCGCCCAATCCAGATCGGCGGCAACGTTTTGAACACCGGGTTGATTCCGAATCTGCCGCCGGACTGCTGCGTGGAGGTTCCGTGCCTTGTCGACCGGACGGGAGTGCGCCCCTGTTACGTCGGCGATCTACCGGAAGTGTGCGCGTCGATTAACCGAACAAGCATCAATGTTCAGCAATTGACCATTGAGGCTGCCCTGACGCAGAGAAAGGAATCCATTTACCACGCCGCCATGCTCGACCCGCATACGGCGGCGGAACTGTCGATCGACACGATCCGCTGTCTTTGCGACGATCTAATCGAAGCACACGGCGACAGCCTTCCGCGCTACCGCATGTGACCAGAAGTTCTCGCCAAACAGGGCGGCTGCCGGCGAAAGAATGATGCTGTCGATGCCGAGCCGATCCATCTGCTTGAGCGTCTCGGGTATATTGCGTCGTCTACTTTTCTGGGGGTGTGGTCAGGTAATCCCAGGTTTTTTTCAGACTTTCCTCCGGGGATAGCGTCGGTTTATACTCAAGCCCGAAAGCGCCGCGGTATCCCGCGGCATCGATACGATGCAACAAAAACGGATAGGCGGTTTCGCCCAGAAACGGCTCGTGGCGACCCGGTGTGCCTGCCAGATGGAAATGCCCGATCCACTCCAGGTTGTGCTCCAAAAACATCGTCTGATTGCCCGACATGATGGTCATGTGATAAATATCGTACAACAACCGGACGTTGGGCCGTCCGACTTCCTTGACTATGGCAACCGCGTCCCGGGGGTTATCGAGGAAATATCCGGCATGATCGACTTCGGTGTTGAGGGGTTCGAGATTGATGCGGAATCCCTTGCCGGCGACCTTGTCGGCGGCGGCGCGCAATGCGTCGACCAGCGCCCGTCGCTGTGCATCGTAGCCGCGACCACCCGCGATCGGACCGGTGGTGACAATGCCCTGCTCGCAGCCGGCCGCCAGGGCATAATCGGAGTAACGGTCGACCCGTTCGACAAAACCATCGATGTTTTCTGCGCGGACGGGAGCGACCGTCTCGTCATTAGGACCATTCACAACGACGCTGACGAGCTTGATCCCGCAGGCATCGCCGGCTTGGCGGATGGCTTTAAGTTCGGAGGGATCCCCGCCTTGCCAAGTTTCAATTTGCCTGTATCCGAATGCGGCAATGGCCGCAAGTCGCTGATCCCAGGGCAATTCTTTAAAAAACAGATCAACCAATGGCGCGATTTCCAGCATGATAACTCCCTTTAATGGTAAACTTCGCTTTTCTCCCGCCTGCGACCGCCTGATTGCGAGCGTCATCTATTAGGCAGACGGACAGGACGGTGTGTGGCTTCATCGGGAACAATATCATCTTCAAACGGCATATTCAATATCTTTTTGTTAATCAGCGGTCTACGAGTTGGAGGTTCCTCATTGTCATCCGTAGTTCTCGCCCGTACGCGTCAACCGCTATTCAGACAGGTCCCTCGATTAAAAAGCGGATTACATGATACGTGGCGGTAATCCCTGCCGAATTGCCGGCAACGGATTCAGCGCCGGGATAACATTCCATTATTCTTCGCAAGACGGGTACCGGAAGAAATTGGCGACGCATTCCTGAATACGTGACTCCGGCTTGTTGTAGCGAACGTAAAAATGCGCGAACATCCGCATGGTGGTCGGACAACAATTTCTCGCTGACCGCGGCATCGGGGAATATACGCTGCCAGAATGACGCCGTCGCCAGCGGTAACAGGTGGCGATCCGCCGCTTGCGGTCTGTCCCGGCCGTACGCTGCAACCATGGCCTGGCGTAATTCCCGGAATGTTCGATCGCCGAACGTGGTCACGGCAAGACACCCGTTGCGGGCCAGCAGCGCGCGATAGGCGGTCAGTGTCGCCGCCGGTTTTTCGAACCACTGGACGGTCGCATTGGAAACGATCAAATCGACTCCCGGCTGGACCTGATGCACGAATGTTTCGGCATCGGCGCCGACGAACTCGGCGCCGGGACAATCGGCACGCGCTCGTGCGATCATGGCGGGCGCCAGATCGACGGCAACTATTTGTGCCGCGGGAAAACGTTGCAACAACAATCGGGTCAAGCGCCCAGTGCCGCATCCTAGTTCCACTATGCGGCGTATGCGGCGACCTGACAGACTTCTAGACAACTCATCCATCAACAAATCGGCCATGCGTCCCTGGATCGGTGTAGCCGACTCATAGGTTGCCGCCCGCATCCCGAAACGCCTTGCCAGTAAGCGTTTATCGATTTGCCAAATGCGATGTTCCACCGGGCCCCCGATCCACTGGCGCGAAACAATGCTTGTAAATTGCGCCGTTTTCCTATACATATATACGGCACCGGTCACCGGACCGTCGGTAGCCCGGGTGGCGGAATGGCAGACGCAACGGACTTAAAATCCGTTTTCCGAAAGGAAGTGCGGGTTCGACTCCCGCCCCGGGCACCACGATCATGGTAACCTTTGAATATCAATAGCCGTTAACGGTTCAGGGGTTCACGGTTCATGGTTCTTTCAGAATTCTTGGATGATTTCCTTTTCTTCAACCGTGAACCTTGAACCGTGAACCGTGAACGCTTACGAATATCAATAGCGATAATGCTCCGGTTTGAAGGGGCCTTGCGGCGGCACACCGAGGTAGGCCGCCTGTTTGCGAGTCAATGAATCCAGACGGGCGTCAAGTTTCGCGAGGTGTAAACGCGCGACTTCTTCATCGAGTTTCTTGGGCAGCGTATAAACGCCCACCGGATATTTATCGTGCCGCTGATACAGCTCCATCTGCGCCAGAACTTGATTGGTAAAACTGTTCGACATGACGAATGACGGATGGCCGGTGGCGCAACCCAGATTGACTAAACGTCCTTCGGCCAGCAGTAAAATACTGCGGTTTTTCGCAAGAAACACTTGGTGTACCTGGGGTTTGATCTCGAGCCAGGTGTATTTACGCAACGGTTCAACCTGGATTTCGCTGTCGAAATGGCCGATATTGCAGACAATGGCCTGATTTTTCATGCGCCGCATATGCTGTACTGTGATCACATCGCAGCATCCGGTCGCGGTCACGAATACATCGCCCACGCGGCAGGCTTCGTCCATCGGCATGACCGTAAACCCTTCCATCGCCGCCTGTAAAGCGCAAATGGGATCGACTTCCGTCACCACCACTTTTGCACCCTGGCCGAGCAACGACTGACAGGCGCCTTTGCCGACGTCGCCATAACCGGCGACAACCGCCGTCTTGCCCGATAACATCACATCCGTCGCGCGCATTAGGCCGTCCACCAGCGAATGACGGCAGCCGTACAAGTTGTCGAATTTAGACTTGGTGACGGAATCGTTGACGTTGAATGCCGGGAACAACAGTTTCTTCTTCTGATGCATCTGATACAATCGATTGACACCGGTGGTCGTCTCTTCGCTGACGCCGAGAATGTCTTTTGCAATCCGATGGAATCGTTGCGGATCAAGTTTGAGCGACCGCTTCAACTGGGCCATCAACGCCGCTTCTTCAGGGCTCGAAGTTTTATTGTCGAGAATCGAAGGATCGCTTTCAGCCTGGTATCCCAAGTGAACAAACAACGTGGCGTCGCCACCGTAGTCCAGAATCAGGTTTGGTCCCCGGCCCGCGCCCCAATCAAGGATGCGATCGGTATATTCCCAGTATTCCTCGAGGGTTTCGCCCTTGTATGCATAAACTGGGACACCGGCGGCGGCCATGGCTGCCGCCGCATGGTCCTGGGTCGAGAAGATGTTGCAACTTGCCCAGCGGACCCGGGCTCCAAGCGCCATCAGTGTCTCAATCAGCATCGCCGTCTGGATGGTCATGTGCAGCGATCCGGTGATCCGGGCGCCTTTCAATGGTTTGCTTGCGCCATGTTCTTTCTGTAACGCCATCAAGCCCGGCATTTCCTCGCGCGCCAAGTCAAGTTCGCGACGTCCAAACGCCGCCAGTTTTATATCGTGTACCTTGTAGTCCTTGTTGCCGTTCGTACGCTTTCGCTTATTTGTTTTTTTTGCCATGGCTGACCCTCTCGCTTTTATTGGTTTCCGCGGCTGTCTCCGACGGTACGCCCGCCGACAGCAAGGTTAACTGCTCCAGATGCTAAACCTCAAACTAATCTAGCAAAAATTTAAGGAAATTGCAAACGCAAGAAAGCCCCAGGCTTTTCGTTGCGATTGACAAATCGGTTTGGCTCCGGCACTCTATATCGTTTGGTTTTTGTCATACCCGACGAGGAACGGTTCCGGCGACCGTATGGATGCCGTGAAGAAATTGTGATGTTCAGTGTTAAAGTAGTTTTGAATATTGATGTCGGCGCGACTTTTATGGAAGGTTTGCCCGCGGACGATCCACAAACGGTGATCTGGATGCCTGAAGGTGGTGAAGCGCTGACGGTCGAGAAGTTTGTGGATACGGCGGCGGCGGCGGAGACGGTTCGCGGTCACTGGCGTTCGGCGCTGGCTGCCCAAGGCCAACCGGATATAGGAATTGCGGTCGCGCCGGTACGCGAAACCGATTGGACAACGGACTGGCGTTCGCATTTTCAGCTTGAACGGGTCACCGATCGACTGGTTGTCTGTCCGGCTTGGGAACCGTACCGGAATCAGCCGGGCGAGTGGGTGGTGCGCGTCGATCCAGGCATGAGTTTCGGGACGGGTCAACACGGAACGACGCGATCCTGCCTGCGGTTTCTCGCGCGTTGCCGCGAGCGTCATGTCGGGCAGCCGCGATTTCTCGATTTAGGATGCGGGTCGGGGATTCTTTCGATTGCCGCGGCGTTAATGGGGTTTACGGATGTTACCGCGATTGACCACGATGGGCAGGCCGTACGCGACACGCGCGACAACAGCAAGCGCAACCATGTCGGCGATCAGGTGTGCGCTCTGGTGACGGATCTGGCGCAATTCCGGCCGGTCGGTACGTATGATGTGGTGGCTGCCAATCTTCTGGCGGATGTCCTGGTGTCGCATGCCGCAACCATTGCCGCGCTGGTTCATCGGAAACCGTCCGGCGATTTGTTGGTGTCCGGTATTTTGCGGGAACAGTATGACGCGGTACGGTTGACATATGCGGCGCAGGACTTTTTTGAAGTCGAGGTCATGGATGACGGTGAATGGCGTAGCGGCTGGCTGCGGCGGCGATAGGAAGAGGATAGGGTGGCGGAGTCGATTACTTACAAAATGCTGGTTGATTGGGCGGGCGAAAGGACCGTTCGGGAAGCGCGCGCCATCATGGAACGTGGTCTGGTGGCGCGTGCCGAGTATGCGCCGCCGTTTATCCGGGGGGTCGTGATGTGGGGTCAGCGTTCGCTGCAAACCGCGTTACGGATTTTACCGGATGGCAAGGTAGAGAACCAGTGTCCCTGTCGCGACAACCGCGAACGCGGTCTGGTATGCACGCACATTATGGCGGTGGGCCTGGTTCTGGTCCGTCGCTCCACCGACCCGTTGCGCGAACAGAAATACCGGGAGGAACTGCGTCGGGCGGCACGGCTGGCGGGACGTTGGGATCAGAAAGTGATCCGACGCGGGCAACCGGATGCGCCGGGGGTGCGGCCGGCACATTTGCATCTTGGGCTGGCGCCGGACTGGGAAACAACCCGGCGTACCGGCAAGTACGGTATCGCCTGCCGGCTATCGGTTGACGGCGCCGATTACGATCCCGCGACTTTGCCGGCGGATATGGCGATATGCCTGCCGCGTGCCGAGGATAACCTGCTCTATGTTCTTGAAGATATTGCCGGGGGGCGGCCGGACGGACGCATGGAATTGTCGGCGACGGATTTTTGCAATATCCTGAAATTATGCGCTAACGGTAATTTGACGCTGGACACCGGCCATGGCGACCAGGCCTGGGTTCATGCGGAGCCGCAATCGTCACGCTTGCATCTTGATCTTGACCGCGAAAATGGTGAACTTATTCTGGTCCTGCATACCGATCTGCCGCTGGAACATGCGGGCCGGTTCCCGCAATACGTTTTGTCCAGCGATTCGGGATGGGCATACCTCGACAAACATTTCTGGCCATTAAAAAGCGTGCTGCCGGAACCTTTGCACGGGATTTATTCGGAACCGGTTATTATCCCGCGACCTTCCGTTCCAGCGTTTTTGAAACGTGAATTGCCGGCATTGCAGCATTTCTTGCCGCTTACGGCCGAGGTATCGGCGGATTTATTGACGCTGGAAAAGGCCAAACCGAAGTTTCAACTGTCAATTCGCGGCAGTCCCGCCTCATTGGCCGGTGTGTTGCATGCGATATACGGTGACCATCGCCTGGTGGCCGGGCGTGGAGGCGCAGGCGACGATTTTGCCATTCCGGATTCAACCGATTTATTACGATATCTGGTGCGTCATCCTGAAGCGGAATCCGCGGCGTTACGACAACTGGCGCGGGCAGGGTTTCATGGTGAACATGGCGATTCACTGTCAAGACTGATCGGTTGTCGCGCCGTCCTCAATTTTCTGGGCGGCACCCTGCCGGCGTTACGCCGGCAAGGCTGGAACGTCACGTTGGAAGGCCGGATCGCTGCAACCATGGAACAAATGGACGTTGCCGTTCCGGTCGTCAGGATTCGCGAGGCCAAAAACATCGATGCCTTTGAAATCGATTGGGTCTTCGAGGATTGCCAGGGCCGGCGGTTGGAGGAAGCGGAAATTCAAAGGGCATTGCGTAAAGGCGATGCATTTCTGGAAACATCCGGCGACACCTCGATTCTGCTGGATGCGGACGCCATCACATCGTTGACGGCGGTTTTTAAAGATTGCGCGGCACGCGCCGGCGAGCGGCCGGGGTCCATGCGGTTACCGGGCGCGTATGCGGCGTACGTACGCGCTGCACTCGATGCACTGGACGGTATCGATGTGGAGGCGCCGCCATCCTGGCGCGAACGGACAGCGGTTCAGAATCGCAGTGTCGATCCGGCAATGCCGCCGTTGTCGCCGGCGATCGAGCAACAACTGCGCGACTATCAGAAAGCCGGCGTGGCTTGGTTGCGCATGCTCGAGGCTTACGGGTTCTGCGGAATTCTCGCCGACGAAATGGGGTTGGGCAAAACCGTGCAGGCGCTGGTATGGTTGAGTTTGCCGCGTGTGCATCCGGAAGCGGCGGATAAACCGGCATTGATTGTTTGCCCCAGCAGTCTGGTTGAAAACTGGTTGTTGGAGGCAAACCGTTTCGTTCCTGAACTTAAAACCGTTACCGTCAGCGGTACCGACAGGCATAAGCACTGGGAAACGCTGTCGCAATACGACTTGGTCATCACGTCATATGCATTATTGCGTCGCGACGAGGATTATTACCGTAAGCTGAGCTTTTCAGTCATGCTGCTCGACGAAGCTCAGCACATCAAGAACAGGTCGACGCAAAGCGCGTTGGCTGCCAAACGATTACACGCACATCACCGGCTGGTACTCACGGGAACGCCGATCGAAAACAATGTCATGGATTTGTGGTCGATTATGGACTTTCTGATGCCGGGTTATTTGGGTGATCACACGGCGTTTCGCGGCAATTACGAGATACCGATGCAGCGTGGCGGCCAGGAATCGGAAACCGCCGTCTGGCGGCTGCGCCGTAAACTCCATCCATTCCTGTTGCGCCGCCTGAAAACAGATGTTGCCACGGATCTGCCGGCACGCATCACCCGAGTGGCCGTCTGCGCCCTTGGCGCGGAACAACGCCGCTTATACACCGATTTACTCGAATCTTCCCGCCGCCGTTTACAGGATCTAGTGGCCGCTCAGGGATTCCAGCGCAGCCGCATGGAAATTTTGAAGACGTTGTTGCGTCTACGCCAAATCTGCTGTCATCCCGGACTGCTGAAAGGGAATGAAGCATGCCCGAACGTACCGTCGGCCAAGACAGACCTGTTTTTCGAACTGCTCGACGAGGCAATTGATGGCGATCATCGTGTTTTGGTCTTTAGTCAATTCGTTTCGATGCTGCGAATCATCCAGACGGAATGCCGGCGCCGTAATCTGGAGTATTGTTACCTCGACGGATCCATCCCGCCCGGTGACCGAATGGCGATCGTGCGCCGATTCAATACCGAACGGAGTATTCCGTTGTTTTTGATCAGTCTGAAAGCCGGCGGCACCGGTTTGAATTTGACCGGCGCCGACATGGTGATACACTACGATCCGTGGTGGAATCCGGCCGTTGAGGATCAGGCAACCGACCGAGCTCATAGAATCGGCCAGAAACGCACGGTATACAGCGTGAAATTGATCGCCCGCAATACGATTGAAGATCGTGTCCTGGAGATGCAACGACGTAAACAAGCCGTGATCGACGCCACTATCGTTTCCGACAAGGCCATTGTCGAAAGCATGACTTGGCATGATATTCAGGAAATACTCAATTTGTAGCCACTTACTAATTGTTTCGGAATTGTCGCACCATAGCGATCTGATCACGGCGGGGACCGCCGTCTCCAAACTATGGAGCCGGCCGCCTGCCCGCCCGCGGCGGGTCCTCGGCCGGACGAGCGCAGGATGCGACAAATATGAGACGCTTAATAATGGAGACTAAGCGCGGAAGGAACCAAATGAAACTATGAACTTACTTCCTGAATTCAATGCCTGGTTGGCAGCTCACCTCGATGATTTCGATGCCATCACCCTGGATATCGACGGCGTCCTGTTGCTGGGCGGCAAACCGGTGCCGGGCGCACTCGAAATGATCGACCTTCTGCGTACCCGAAAAAAACTTTTCGGTTTGTTGACCAACGACGGTGACCGTTCGATTGCTGAAAAAACGGCCTTGTTAAAGCAGAGCGGTTATGATTTTTACGAAGACGAACTGACGTCCTGTTCCGATGGACTGGTTGAGGCCGCCCGCCGCTACGGGTTGACGGATGCGCTGGTATTCATTGCCGGCGGCATTGGGAATCCGAGTTATGCCGTCAAAGCCGGACTACGTGAGACACGCGATCCGAATCGTTTGCCGGAATGCCGTGCCGCCATCATCGCTGATGGATGCTACGATTGGCAGTCTGTCTGCAATGACCTGTTAAACCATTGTTTACATCATGAAGAGTTTCATTTGGTGGTGCCCAACCCAGATGAAGTCTATCCGGGAACCGACGGCCGCATTGTGATCGCCGCCGGTGCTGTCGCCCGCTTTCTGCGGCAGGTACTGCACTATCGAGGCTCAACCATTGAACCGATTTTCCTGGGCAAACCGTTCGCCCCGATTTTCGAACACCAGCATGCCACGCTGGAGCGGCGCGCCGGTCGGCGGATCGATCCGGCGCGGGTTTTGATGGTCGGCGACTCGCCGGCATCCGATGTTCGCGGCGCTCTCGCATTCGGTTACCGTAGTGCGTTATTGCTTACCGGCATCACGCAATTCAGGCATTTACCACCACCGCCCGACGCAACCCCAAACTGGATTTTCGAAAGGTATTGATATGCAAACACGACTTGAGGAACATCGGCGACGCATGGCATCGGCGCTTTCTAACAACGGACGATTTGTCCGGCGGGACGATACCGCTGAATTGCTGCGCGCCATCCTGCGCTCGGGCGATCGTATCATTCTCGAGGGCAATAATCAGAAACAGGCGCGTTTTCTGGCCGCCACGCTGGCAGGTCTGAATGTTTCCGACGTTTCTAATCTGCATCTGTTGTCGTCATCGATTGTTCTGGATGAACATATCGCGTTATTCGATAAAGGGCTCGCTAACAAACTGGACTTCGCTTTTGCCGGTCCCCAGGCAGCGGCGCTGGCGCGCTTGGTCGGCGAACGCAAAGCGCATATTGGTGCGATTCACACCTACTTGGAGTTATACGCCCGTTATTTTACCGATTTACGTCCCGATGTCGCGTTGCTGGCGGGTGAGGCGGCCGACCGCGATGGCAACATATTTCTGGGCGCCAACACGGAGGAAACGCCGCTTTTATGCGAGGCAACCCACGCCGGCAAGGGGATTGTGATAATGCAGGTCGAACGCGTGGTAGACCGGCTGCCTCGTGTAGATATACCGGGTGACCGTCTGGAATTCATCGTTGAAGCCCGGGAACGGCCCCATGTTGAGGCGCTGTTCACCCGCGACCCGGCCAGGATCACGCCGGCACAGGTATTGATGGGTATGATGATTATCAAGGGGATTTACGCGCATTACGCAGTCCAATCGCTTAATCACGGGATCGGCTACGCGACGGCGGCCATCGAGTTGCTGTTGCCGACGTTCGCCGCCGACTTGGGTTTGAACGGCAAAATATGTTCGCACTGGATACTTAATCCGCATCCCACCATGATTCCGGCCATCGAGAACGGGTTCGTGAAGTCGGTATGTGCATTCGGCAGCGAACCGGGAATGGATGCGTATATGGCGGGACGCAGTGACGTTTTTTTCACGTCCCATGACGGAATCCTGATGTCCAACCGCCTGGTCGCCCAGGTTGCCGGTCATTATGCCGTCGACTGTTTCACGGGGGCAACCTTGCAGATCGATGCCGACGGCAACAGTTCAACCGCAACGCGTGGCCGTATCGCGGGTTTTGGCGGAGCACCCAATCTGGGCGCCAATCCGAACGGACGCCGGCACCGGTCGTCGGCATGGAATGCGGCGGGCAACGAAATCCGCGCGGCTGCCGGCCCGGAAAAGGATAACCACCTGGAACGCGGTCATAAATTGACCATTCAAGTAACGCCAACCGTCAGCGAGAAAAAAGGGATTCCGGTTTTTGTCGATGAACTCGACGGCATCGCGCTTTACCGGGAAGGTCTGCTGGACGCGCCGGCCGTGATGTTGCCGGCGGAAGATATTACGCATATCGTGACGGAAATAGGGATTGCCTTCCTGTTGCGATGCCGGGACATCGATGAACGGCGAGCCGCCATTCGCGCGGTTGCCGGCGACACACCCGTCGGACGCCGGGCGCGATCTCATGAAACGCGGGAATTGCAGTCCCGCGGGGTAGTACAGTATCCCGCGGATATCGGGATCGATCCCGCCGATGCAGTATGCGAACGGCTGGCCGCACGAAACATGGCGGATCTCGTGGCGCAATCGGGAGGCCTTTACCAACCGCCACCGGAATTCTTGTGAACCGGCGACGCGGGACGGGGGGGGGATAGCAGACCGCACTGTTCTCTCAAACACGAGGAGACCGCATGCAATCGTGTTGCGTAATCGTGCCGCGTAATCGTTGACCGGTTTTCCCGTGTTTTCAGACAATGGTAAAGATTACGGCAAAGACAAAGAGGCATCCGTCTACCCCTCGTCTTTAC
>PWZG01000570.1 GCA_003567575.1 PVC group bacterium
ATCATGCTCCCCATCATCCGCGCCTTTCACTCCCGATTGCATCATGCCAAATAGGCCCGCCATGACGTAGTGCCATGGCGCTGCCATTGAAACCCACACACCAACGCAACAGAAAAATCGCAGATGCGCCCTGAATGTTCCGGCCTTGTATGCCGGCGAGGCAACCTCGCGTGATATCCCCGAGGTCCGCCAGATGTCCTTCCCACGGAAACCACGTCCGGTACGTGCCGCCAGGATCGTCACGCCAGCGGGCGAGAAGGGATCGCACCGGATCGTTTGCGGTCGGGCCAGCAGAGTTTGTAGTCACAGCGGACATCTCCTATACGTTTGCGATGATCTCGTAGCGCGTTGTTCGGCGGGCCGGCTTGAAGCCGGCTTGGCGGATCCGCCTGGCCACCTGTCCGGCCGTGACGGCGTCATGCATGTCGTCCATTTTCTCACCCATCACCTCATCGGCCACCATACGAAGATGGCGGCGGCCCAGAGGGCGTGGCTGACGATATTGATCCGGAGGGATCCGACATACCGGTAGAGCAGCGCCCAGAAACCGCCGCATACAAACGCGGCCAGAATCAGCGTCAGGTTGCCTGTAGCGACGTGAACGCCCGTATAAGCCAGAATGGAAAGCGCGAAGCCGACGCAGCCGAGTTCGGCCGACCAGCGCCGTTGGACGTATCCGCGCCAGAAGATTTCCTCCCCCGGTCCCACGACGGCGAGCAGAAGGATGGCGACAATCCATCGCGGCGTTCCGGCGCCTTGGTGGTAGACGGCCTCGATCTCGGCTGCCCCGAACGGTAGAAAGCGGCGCACGAGCAGGTTGCCGAGCGCAAACACGCCATACAACAAGGCGGCCGAGCCTGCCCCCGACACGAGCACGATAATCGGCGAGCGGTGAGAACGGGAGTCGGACCGCAGGACATCGCGCATACCGTCAGGTTCAGCCAGGATGGCCGCCGCGCAAAGCCCGGCAACCGAAAGCGCCAGAACGGGCCAGAAAACGTCGCCCGCTCCAAGGAAGAGATAGGCGAAGAGCCCGAACGCGATCAGGACCAACCCGGCACACCACATCATGTGGCGGGAAATGGTTTTGTGGCTCATACATACCGTCCGATCCAGAAGGCGAGCGTCACCAGGATGCCGAACAGCATGTGCAGTTGCGCCGTTTTGCCATCAAGCATCGCGAATGCCCCCGGATCCTCCGCGCGACGCGTGCGGGCCAGTTGCAGCGCGAGGGGCAACGCCAGCAACGCAATCAGAGCCAGTGTGGGCGTCGGCAGGCGCAGCCGCGGAATCCGGCCAAGACCGACATACAAGACCACGAGGGCAAAAGGCAACAGGACCAGCAACCGGTAATAACGTCTGGATCCGTCGAATCCCAGCCAACCGGCCACGGTTCGGCACCCTTGATCACCGTCCGTTGCAAGGTCGCGCCAGTTGTTGGCATGCAGAATGCCGACGGTCAGGGAAACCAGGGGGATGCTCCAGAGGATCGGCAGCCAGGAAAACGTCCGGGTCTGCACCCACCAGGTTCCGAAAACCGGCAGCACGCCGAACGCGAAGAAGATGGCCACGTCTCCAAGTCCGGCGTATTTGAAGCAGAAGCGGGGTGTGGTGTAGCCCAGCGCGCAGACCGCCCCCAGGATGCCCAGCAGCAGCACCACCCAGCCCGCGAAGGCGACGAGGGCGACTCCGCACATTACGCCGATGGCCAGGCACAGCATCGCCGCGCGGAATGCCTGACGTTCCGTGATCCACCCGCGCACGACCGCGCCGCTGACCGGAAACACCTGCCGGTCCAGGCCGCGCCGGTGATCGAAGCAGTCGTTCAGCAGATTGGCCGCCGTATGAAAACAGACCACGCCGAGCAGCGTCAGCGCCAGCGCGCCCCACCGCGGAGTAAAGCCCGCATGGTAGGCCATGGCTGCGCCCAGGACCACGGTCAGCACCGAGGCCGTGTAGGCGAAAGGGCGTACGGCGGTCAGCCAGATGCGTACGTTCGACGCAGGACTGTCAGGCATCTCCATGTGGCGTTTCCCTTCCTTCTTCGCGTTCATTCTCGGTTTCCGTTCTCTTCCCTGCCTTGACGGCTTCGTGGATGGCCACGAGCCCCGCCGTCAAATAGGTGTAATCCACGCGTTCGAACCCGGCGGCGCGCAGGATGGCCGCCAATTCCGGCGCGCCATGAAAACGGGGAATGGTACCGGCAAGGTACGCATACGCGGCGCGCGAGCCGGATAAGCGCGCGCCGAGCCGCGGTACGATCAGGCCCACATAGCGGCGGACGATCCAACGGACGAACGCACAGGGCGGTTGCGTGGTTTCGACCGTCACCAGCCGGCCGCCGGGCCGCAGGACGCGCAGGCACTCGCGCAGGCACGCGGTGAAACGGTCCGTCGTGACGTGGAGATTGCGCAAGGCGAAAGAAATCGTGATCACGTCGAACGAGCCGTCCGCAAAGGGCAGCGCGGTGGCGTCCGCCTGCCGGAACGTGATGCCGGCGGCGCGGCGTTCCGCCTCGCGGAGCATGGCCGCGTTGAAATCCACGCCGGTGACGACGGTCTTACCGCGCCCCAGGCGATGCAGCAAGGCCGCCGTCTCGCCGGTGCCGGTGCAGACATCCAGCGCGGCGGCCGGGGCGCCGCGCAGCGCGCGGCGGACCGCCTGTCGCCGCCAATAACCTTCCAGACCGAACGTCAAGGCATGGTTGATCGCCCGATACGCCGGGGCAACCGGAGTAAACACGTCATGCACGGCGGAAGAATTCTCAATCATGGGATTCGGTCCTCTCTGCGATTCAAACAGTGATCCGTCAAGCTGGGAACGCCAGGCCCGGAATTGCGGATTGTTGATTTTTGATTTTTGATTGGTTGCTAAAAACAAGCGCGTTACGTAAATACAGGTCAATTCCGAAAATCAAGCATGTCATGATGTCGCACGCTTTGCAAAAACTGCTTGGCGCCAATCCTGTCTTGAAAAATCATCAATCGACAATCTTCAGTCCGCAATTTTGGGGCCAGACTCCAGCCTGGCAATTTCAGACGTTGTGCGATGACTTGCTGCCAGGCTGGAGTCTGGCGTTCCCATCCCGCGCTTCATTGCCATATCCTCCGGCGTATTATAATTGCGCCAAGCCGGCGCGAAATTGCCCGGCACGGTTGGCGTCGCCACGCCGGTCGCGCCGGCAAGGTCGCACGGCCGACGCACCCGTTCCACAACCGGCGCCATGCGAACGTCATAGTAGGCCAGGAGCGGCTCGGTATCCGAAGCATCCGGCAAGACCGGCATGACGGCCCGGACGCCGGGGTGGCGGTGCGAGAGCAGCCACTCGACGGCGGCGGGCGAGATATCCGGATGGTCGCAGGCGATAAACAGCCAGCCCGCCCGCGGCGCCCAGCGCATGGCCGCCCGCATTCCGCGTAAGGGACCTTGCGCGTCTTCGACGTCCGGCAAAACCGGCAACGACCGCAAACTCGACGGGATGTCCCCGGCGCCAAGCAGCACGGTCATGTCCACGTGACCTTTAACCGTTGCCACCGTTTTCTCGATCCATGTCGTACCCGCCGTTTCAATCAGGTGTTTCGGCCGTCCCATACGTGAACTGGCGCCGCCGATTAGAATGCCGGCATACACCGGGGTTGCCCGCCAGACGGCCGGCAGCCAGGTATTGAGAATTTCCATGACCGTTCGCTGTCGATCGTCCGTCCAACGCAACGTTACCCGAATATCCGTTGCCTGCGGCGGACAGCGCGTTTCAGCGGGTTTGCAGAGCCATACCTTGAACGGCAACGGCGTGGTCTTATGGCCTTCGACGAGGATCACGTCGTAATCCGGGCCGGCCCGCGCAATCACATGGTGCAAATCGGCATCGGCGGCCCCATGCAGCCGGATAAAAACCTGCTCCCGATCGCGAATCAGAACGTCCGCACCGGCCCTGAAGATGCGGTCGGTATCCTTGCCGTCGCGGTCAATCTCAAGGCCGTGCGCATCCTGTTTGATGACGCCGACCTTGAGCCCGCGTTCGCGCAAACGGGGAATCAGCGCCTCGATCAGCGTGGTCTTGCCCGACCCGCTGTAACCGCAGATACCGAAAGCTGGATAGTTCATTTCAAGTCTTCTTGGCGTTCTTTGCGTCTTGGCGAGAGTCATTTATCTTTCTCCAACCGCCCGCAGTCTGCCGGATCGCCGCGCAGTTTGGCCAATCCGTGACCGAGCGCGGGCAGGACGGCCTCCAAATTCTCGACCGCTGCCCGCTCGGAACCGGGCAGGCTGATGATCAACGTGCTTCCCCGGATCCCCGAGACGGCGCGAGAGAGCATGGCGCGCGGGTTGATGGATGCCGACGCGCGGCGCATGGCCTCATCCAATCCCGGCGTCGGCCGTTCGATCACGGCGGTTACCGCTTCCGGGGTCACGTCGCGCGGCGCAAACCCCGTGCCCCCGACCGCCAGGACCAAATCGATTGAATGGCCGCCGGCATAATGACGAAGCGCGGTTTCTATTTTGGGTTGTTCGTCCGGCAGGATACGTGTGGTGTACATGTTGGCATGCAGTCCGTCCGCAAGCCGGCGCGCAACCGCCGGACCGGCGGTGTCAACGGTTTC
>PWZG01000342.1 GCA_003567575.1 PVC group bacterium
AAACCTCCTTTCAGACGGTCGGGACGGAGCCCGACCCTCCAGAAATCCTCGGAAGACGGTTGTTTTTCAACTGGAGGGACGACCTCCGTGTCGTCCGCGGGAGGTTTTGCAAGAGCCTCTGATGAGAAATTATTCGGTTGATTTCGATTGTGATCTGGTGTTATTATAAAGCGTCATGTTAAAAGGTAAAAACAGTTCAGGAAATCCGCGGTCAACCACTAACGAAAGAGTATTTCCGGCGAGCTTCGCCCGCAACCGAGGGGTTACAGGGTGGAAGAGTTACAGAGTTAAAGAGTTATGAAAGAACGGATAACGAGTACGAGTTTTCCCCATTGTAATCCGTTCTCGCCTGTCTGTGCGTGCCGCACGCAGACAGGTCGCCGTTATCGTAAACCGATCTTATTGCATAAGAAAAGAACCACGCAAAACGTGGTTGTTAACCAAAAAGGACTCTAATGGCTTCGCCAACCCTCACCCCGGCCCTCTCCCAGAGGGAGAGGGAGATCGCGCGAGTGAACGGCTAACGGTTTTCTTGTTTTTCATGCCGGTTTCGTGAGTTTAAGTCACTAATGTATGATCAGTTCCGATAAAAACCAATCAGGCAACCAGCCGCGGATGCATCCGCGGCTGTTGCTTCATGACCGCTTGTTCGAGCGCGCGCAACGAGCTGCTCGTAATCCGCTCGTACACGCCGCCGCCACGCGTCTGGCCGCACAAGCCGACGAATATCTTACCGGCACCGATGTCGTGGTCGATGAAACACAGCACAACTACCATTTGATCCGGGCACGCCGTTTCCAGGGCCGGATCGTGACCTTACTGGTTCGCTGGCGTCTCAGCGGCGAGACACGATATCGCAGCGCGGCCATGGCGCATCTACGCGTCATGGAACGCTGGCCCTACTGGTCATGGATCGTCTGGCGGCAACGCGATCGAAGGCCGGACGCCATCTTCGACCTGAGTTACGGCGAGAACAGCGCCACCCTGGCGCTGGCCTGGGACTTATTGCACGAAACGTTGTCGCCCCCGGAAAAGGCGTGGTTGCTGCGGATGGCCCGTCGTTGGCCGGTGGCTGCGTTTTTGACCAATCATGCCCGCAAAACCGATTGGTGGTTCGGTAAGCCGGACAGCAATTGGAATACCGTATGTGCCGGTGGTCTGGGAATGCTGGCGCTGGCAATGTGGGAAGAGCTTCCCGAAGCGCCCGAATTGTTGGAACGGGTGAATGAATCGTTTGAGCCCTACATGCTAGAGATCAGCCGTTACCAAGGGGGCTGGCCGGAAGGCATTGGCTACTGGGGTTACGGTATGCGCTACGCGTTCATGTATTTACTGTCATACGAACACGCCATGCAAAGGAAACATCCGCTGATGAAACTGCCGGGTGTGAAACGAACCCTTGATTTCCCGCTCGATTTTTCGCCACACGGTGTCCCGTGCAGTTTCGGGGATGTCAACCGATACCGGGTCATGCCTTTTCATTATCTGTTGGCGGAACGGTTTGACCGTCCTGATGTGATCGCCCGTCTGGATTCGTTGCAGCCGCCGCCCGAATCAGCGTTCATACCGGATGGCGGCGGCTGGCCGGAGGCGGCGGAACTGCTGTTGTTTCATCCGGGCGTCAAGAAGGGGATACGGCGTCAAACACGATACCTGCGCCATTATCCTCGCCTGGATTGGTTTGCGCTGGCCGATCGCTGGCCGGAACCCCGCTTGTATACATCCATCAGGGGCGGAACAACGGAGGTCCCTCACGGGCACCTCGATCTGACGAGTTTCCATCTCGCGGTCGGCGACGAACCGATGATCGTCAATCTCGGAAACAGCGAGTATTTGGATACAACCTTCAGCGCGCGCCGCTATGAGTTGTTCGAGTTAGCGCCACCCTCCAAGAATGTCCTGTTACTGAACGGTGTCGGCATCTGTCGGCCCGCCAAGGTGCGATCACGCGCGCTCCGCATAAAAGGTTATCCCGCGGTTCGGGTCGATGCCACGGAAGCCATGGGAACCAGTCGCAGCGGCGAACGTGCCGTCCGTTTCTATGCGCGTCTTTTCGTTCTGCTCGACCATGCGGCGATTCTGATCATCGATCATGTTGAACTTCGACATTTCGGACGATTCGAAACAAGATTTCACAGTTATGCCCGCATCGACCATCGCGATACCGAAGCCTTACTGCAAGGCGACCGCCACGCCTTGCGCATCCTGTTCGCCGCCGATATCCCGTCGCATACCGACGTGGCGACGGATGCCATGACATCGCCGGGTCCCTCCCCCACCTTGTTACGTTGGAGAAGTGATCATTTACATTCGCAGGCGACCATGGCGGCATTGATGATTGCCGGCGGCAAGCCGGGAACATTGACACTGGATATGCAACCCAAGGAACTGCGCATTGATGCCGCCGCAGCCCGCCGCCGCTTACGCCTGCGGCTTAGTCATCGTCTTTTACCACGGTGAGTATTGCATCGCGGCATCAAAGGATTTGTGGGGAAAGCATGCGGCGGGAACGATTCCGAAAAATATGCATGGAGCCCAGTCATACGATATCATGGTGGAAGACATATCCATTCGCGAGACCAATACTCCTTTAAACAGACCGAACCACACAGATCATCCGCCGGTTAAAAGCGACCAGTCCGGCTGGCTTTCCGGATGCCGCATCGGTCCGTACGCGTTGCGCACGATTCTTCGCTGGGCATCATACCATCCGGTATAATCCGTGGCCGGCAGGAACTCGTCATGGCGCGCGGCCAGCAACCGGTCCAGAGTCAAACGCATGGACTCCAACAGACGTCGAGCATCTTTCTCAGTCGCCAAATTGCGTTGCTGAAGCGGATCGTTCTCAAGATCGAACAGCAACTCTTCACCCCGCAAATACCTTGCGTAGGCGGATCGTTTTGTCCGAACACCCCGCCATTCCAAACCGTTCTCCAGGTGATTCAGGTTGTTGCTGAATCGCATGGTCAGGACGGCATCCTGCTCCCGCGCGTTGTCCCTGCCAAGGCAAGCCGCGGACAAGTCGAGACCCTCCACGGTACGCGGTACCGGTATCCCGCACAATCCGCAAAGCGTGGGCAGGAGATCAACCGGCGCGATCAGCGGATCCCGGCGGGATCCGCCTTCCATGTAACCCGGCCAGTGCATGATCAGCGGCACGTGCAGGGACTCTTCATAGGGACACAGCTTGGCCCAGGGACCCAGACCATGCGCGCCGCACTGCGAACCGTGATCGGATGTGAAGACAAACAGCGTATTGTCCCATTGACCTGTTTCCTCCAAGCGCTTGCGGAGATGGCCCACCATGTCGTCAAGCGCCAGGATCATGGCCAGATAATGGCGGTAGTTTGTGAGCGCTTCTTCCCGGATGGACTCGGGAACATTGGCGGGCAAACGCAACGTGCCGGGCAGTCGGTCGTAATACTTCGGCGGCGCAAAGGGATGGGGCGTGAAATGCGGCTGATGCGGCGACAGGAACAGGCAGAACGGACGGTTTTCAGTGGACGCGAGAAAACGGAACGCATACGCGTTCAACGCATCGGTTTCATAGCCATCCCAGACTTCATAGTTCCAATCGTCGCCATGGACGAAGCCATCCGTGTACTTGGTGTGAAAATTGTATCCGCGCCAGTATTTAAAGCCCAGGCGGTCGCGTCCGGGCGGCACGAAATCCACACCGCCGCCAATGGGAAACGACGTTTGCGGATAGGATCCGGTGTGCAAATGCCATTTGCCAATCCAGCCGGTCTCGTATCCCTGATGCGCAAACACGTCTCCCTGGCCGATCTCATCGTGCCGGATGCGCAGAAAATTGATCAGGTGCCCGGTCGTCTGCGGGTAACGCCCGGTCAGCAACATGGACCGATACGGCGAGCACACGGCACAGGTGGAAATCGCATTGGTGAAATTGATCCCGTCCGCGGCCAAGCGGTCAATATGGGGAGTCTCGATCTGTTTTTCGCCAAACAGGGGAAGCGAAGCCGCGCGAAGCTGATCCGCAAGCAGGAAGATGAGGTTGGGCCGCTTGTTCGGATGCGTGTGTTTTTTTTTCATGTTGTAATTCCCTATGACACAAAGTGCCGGTTCAATATGCATGCCAGGCACTGTAACGGCCGGTGAGCATGCCGTGCAGTTGCAGCGTTTGGCGGTCGGTCGGTAAAGGGATAGAGATGACGGGGTCGAGCACGAGTTCTCCGGCGGAACTGTCGGCGCCGGTCGCCAAGCCGCGTCCGGAAAAGCAGTCCAGTTCATAGTCCACGGCATACCAACCCGTGCCGGGACCGGCGGCGGATTGGAAGCCACCCTCGATCCATTCGGGCAGGTTGGTGAAATAGAGCTGACCGTTCAGCGTATGTGGAGTTTTCGACGACATGGTTCGGTTCCTTTCGTTGATGGATTGTTTATGGCCATGAAATGACGCCACCTCTTCTCCTTGACTCCGTGGTGATTCGTATTAGCGCAGATTCATCGTTCCTGGTAAACAATCACCGGTCCCATCAGGCCGCCGGTGCCCAGTTCCCATAACCGGGCGCGTTCGGTCAGGATCGTGATCTGATTGCGGCCGCGCTGCACCACATCCGTCACCTCGAAACGCGCGGG
>PWZG01000450.1 GCA_003567575.1 PVC group bacterium
AAATGCGTGGAACGATACGTTTTGCCGGTGCCGGGCGGACCGTAGAGAATGGTGTTTTGATCCGCCAGATACATCGGTGGAATGATAGCGACGTCTATGCCATACATACGAGTCAGTCGATCGACGTATGCTTTATTCTTTGTGATATCGGTCAACGTTTTGAGAGCGATCGATCCCTGCTCTTCCTCTCGTTCTTCCGATTTCTTCCATGCTACGTTTCTAATATTCCGATATCCGGTACGTTCTGTTTCGTACCGATAATCGCCTGTCACGATACCGTAACCGAGATAGGTTGTCCGGCCTGCCTTGGCGATTATGACATCTCCGCGCTTAACATCATGCACAAATTGCCAGCATGCCAAAGCATCGTTTTTATAGCTTGAATTTGTTTTCCGCGCTTTTTGCAACGCCTTCGTGATATCATCCATCTCTTTGAAGGATGTCAAGTCTGGTAGCTGATCGAATCCGATCACCATCTCGCCGTCTCTTAGACAATGCTGCCAGTGT
This sequence comes from PVC group bacterium, assembly GCA_003567575.1. GTDB lineage: Bacteria > Verrucomicrobiota > Kiritimatiellia > CAIKKV01 > PXCX01 > PXCX01. The sequence goes on from PWZG01000450.1 coordinate 508, forward strand.
TTAGCCGCACGGCCTGGAGCATACAACCAATACCGTACTCTGCTAGGTTCATGATTGCCTGCCTGATCCGCCAGTCTATTCAAGGCATCATATTGTTTCTTCGTCATTTTGAACACTGTACCCTGGCGGCCCACACTGAGTTGATTTAGCGCTGATTCTGTCATGATTTCAGATTTCGTAATGGGCTTATCCCATAGGTTCCGAATTACCCTGATCTTGACATAACTATGGGGACCGGCGGGTGGCGGCTTCTGGTAGTACTGTGTATCTCCCATATCGCGATCTGAGATCAGAAGATCAGATGCGATCTCACATAGCGCATAGCAACCGGCTTTCGGTCCTGTCACCCAAATGACAACCTGATCACCTTTTGCCAGCTCACGCTTGTGGGTCTTAATCGTCCAGTTGTCTAGATTATCGTCACGCAGGGCGCCGATTATGTCATACCGCTTCGGGTTGGCCTGAAAGATCCAGCATCGGCCGCTCTTGTTCGACCAGGCACGATGGGATTCAACATATATCGATGCCTTTTCACCATACTTCCGCCGGAATTCCATCAACGCAGCGAGGTAACCGTCCAGCGATTTTAGCGATTTCAGCAATGCCGGACTTTTTTTCCCGTAGAGATGCCTGATCATCAGGCTATCCAAAGACAAATATTGATCCGGGTTAAGCCAAAACAGACCGACAGATACTTTTGAGGGGCCGACTTTGTCCGCGACGGAAGCGTATAGCGATGCCGTTAGCTCACTTGGGGCTTTGGATACACATTCTTCCGCAAGACGCCACATATCTGCTATATGACTATCTTCTCGTGACGCGGACCAACCACAGAAGAGAGAGCTTCGATTATCAAGCACCGGTATCCCATTGAAATCTTCGGGTACTTCAGAAAGGATTTCAAACCGTTGCTTGAAGATGCGCAACAGATCAATTCGATTCTCCATTTTTACCCGACGATTGAACGTGGCAAACACGGTAAATGGATCAATTTCCGCAAGCCTGTGTTGATTGTCCGACGCATCGCGATCCTGTAACCAATTCGTACTGAGGCCTACCTCATTTAAAGCAGCTTCAACAACTGACACCAATTTGCCAGAGTCATTGGCAAAAGACATGAGTTTTGCGGCCAACTCCTTATAAAAAGGTACCCATGTGAATTCACTCATGGCCTGTTCCTTTCTCCTTCTTGAAGTAATCCTTAGAAATCTACCGGCATCATTAATGCCCGGTGCCGTTGTTCTCTGGGACATCCAAATCAAACGCAATCAATCCGGTTTTGAGTCTGCCGAACCAGCTTGCGTATTCGCCGGGACGGAGTATCCGGAATCCGTAAAGCTGGTTGGTGTCGTTGCGGTATTCCGGTTGCAAATCGACGGGATTGGTTTCGCGCAGCCGGGCATTGACTGCCTCGAAGTGCTGCCGGCCATAGTCCGCCTTGGCCCGGCTTTGCTCACTGTCGTCATCGTCGTGTTTGATCTCAATGACCAGGATCAAATCCTCGATGCCGCCATCCTGTATTTCGCGAAGGCGCTGGACGCCCATATTCTTCGGATCCTCGGGAAGATGCAGCAGATAGTCCGCCAGCGCGATCCGGATGAAGAAGTCCGGATTGAATGAGCGGCGGACCCGGTCCTTGCCGGCCTTCCAATACTCGTAGTCCAGTCCGTAAAACCCGCTATCCGGCGATTTGACCCATGACCCGATCAAACGCGCATTTTCAATCAACCGGAATACGAATTGGCGTTCCGGTTCATACCGCGCAATGACAAGACCCTGGGGCGTACGGAACAGCGACGGATTAACAGCGTACAGGCGGCGGGTCGGCAAAACCTGGCGGATATGAGCGGGATCGAACTCCGTACGCGATCCGGCGGGGATGTCGATCCCGAGTTCCATCTGATCCTGGCCTCCGGCCAGCTCGTGCAGCGCAAACCGGTTATCGGCGCCCAGTTCACCGGCGTAATCCTCGGAAATAAATGCGGCCACATCATGGTCGAGGCTGCCGGCCCGCGTGCTGGATTGCTGCATCGCCTGCGTCGGAACGCCGATCAGACGGCCCTGCTTGTTTTCGCGGATCACCTTTTTCCTGCTTTTCGGCAGGAACTGGTAGAAGTGCAGGTCGATGGCCTGACGGTTCTCCCGCGATAGGCGGTCGCCTTCGATGCCCGCCTTATCCATGGCGCGGCGTATGACCCGCTCGATGGCATCGGCATCCGGCACATCGTCGAAGACGACGCCGCCGCCGAAATCGAAATGCCGGGACTCGAACACCGTGTTGCGGAAGCGGCGCTCGATATCCAGCACGATCTGGTCAACGGTAAAGAAATCCTTGGACAGCTCGAAATGGCGCGTACCCTGCAGGTAGGTTACCTTCAGGCCGAGCTTTTCGGACGACGGCGTGAGACTGAGTTCACGCCGGGCCGTGTCTTCGAGTTCCTTCGGTGTCCGGTCCTCCAGCCGTTGGGCCGGCATGTATTCCAGGTTGAAAACGGTGAAATGGTGTTTGTGGCGTTTTTGTTCCGGATCGGTCAGCACCCGCGAGCTGAGCCGCAGCTCGCACTCGGTTACCTCGTCCAACAGTTCCTGAATATGCGACGCGAACCGCTCGTGATTGGTGATGGTAACCGTGGGATAACGACGCTGAAATTCCGCGGCCGGCACCTGGCGGGGCAGCCGGAGTCCGCGCCCGAGAACCTGGGAAATCAGCAGCTTGGAGTTAAAGACGCGCTGTTCGGAAGGAACGATCTGGAACACGTTGTCCACGTCCCAGCCTTCGGACAGCTTGTTGACCGCGAAAATGAATTCGACCCGGCCGCCGACACGGTCGGGATCGGTTTCCTCGATCTGCTCCAGCTTCTGCTTGTACTCGGCTTCCCCGAGCTGACTGACCACCGTAATCACCATCTCTCTCGCGCGCCCTTCGAGAACGGACAGCGGCGTATCGTCATCCGATTCGCCGCGCAAGGCGACGGCAAGCACCTTGACGAACTCGTCGGCATTGTTGCGGGCGGCCGCCTGTGTGGGATGAATAAAGATCGTGATCGGTTTGACGCGGCGGCGGCCCTGGGGATCACGGTAGGCATAGTTCACGGCGTTTTCCCGGTGCGTCGCGATAATCTGCTCGAAGCGTTGCGTACGGGTCAGCTCCCCGTCGCCGTCATCGGCCTCGGTCTTCAGGATCGCGTCGATTCGCTTGATGATCTTCTCGTCGATCGCGTCGCGGATCGAATAGTTGCAGATGACATCGGGGAAATACTCGTCAACATTGTAGGGTGTCCCGGTAAACCCGATATGGCGGCGGATGCTCTGCTCTTCACGAATGAACTTCATCCACAGGCGTTCGTCGCGCGAATCACCCTGGCGGCCGACGTCATCGCCATCGAAGTCGTAATCGACCCCGTCGCCACTGAAGGTCAGGTGCGAATAGGCATGGTGGACTTCGTCGCTGAGCACCAGCACCTCGCCGCGGTTATGGTCGAACAAGTCGCCGATCCCGTTGCGCTCACGCGTGTAAATCGCGTTGATGTTCTCGATAACGATGGAACTTTCCTCGATGAAATCGTTGCAGTTAAGCAACCGTATGACCTTGTGGCGCAGGCGTTCCGGCAGCTTCGCTTTCAGCTCGGCGCCCCGGGCGCCGTACAGGTATTCCTTGAACTTCTCCCGCAGGCCCTCTTCGATGACCGTGGATGACGGCCCGAGGACCAACACCCGCTGCACCTTGCCCAGCAGGAGCGACAGGTGGGCCACCGCGAACATGACGTATGACTTGCCTGTGCCGGTCGCGAGGTGACACACGCCGGACAAGCGGTCGGGCAGCGGCAGCATGCGCAGGAAGTGCGCCTCGCTGTGGAAGCGCTGCTGGATGGCGCTCTTGCGGGCGTAGTTCTCGCGCGCCAGTTCGGTCACGTTCTCGTACACACCGCCCCACAGGTAGACCATCAGATCCCGGATCGCGTGGAACTGGTAGTCCCGTTCGCCGGTCAGCATGAGAACATAATCCTCGACCTCGGACCAGTCGAACAGTTCCACGTCGCACCGGCGTTCATTCACGTCCAGCGTATGTTCGGATAGGGCTAATCTCATG
>PWZG01000218.1 GCA_003567575.1 PVC group bacterium
GTCGTCAAGGACAAATGACGCCAACAACGGTGTGGCATTAGTCAGCAACAGGTGGCCGCCGGTTTCGACGCGCACATCCTGGCCGCTGACAGGTTCTCCCAAACTCCAGTTTCCGGTTTCATGCCAGGAGGCGCCGGGATCGCCCGTCCAATGATTGGTGCCGGCGCCGATTGTCGTCTGCGCAAACAACGCGGCGCACAACATCCCTTTGACTTTCCAGGGTAGCTTTCGCAACGATTCGGGTCTTGGGTGTACTGTTTTCATGTTTGAGGTCCTGTTTTTTTTCTGTGTGACTGCTGGTTGTTCTTTTGTTGCGTAGCAGGTGGCACGGCTGACGATTAAGGGTTGGATTAAGATTAAGGGTAAAGATTATGGTAAAGACAAAGATGTAGCCGTCTGCTGCTCGTCTTTACCCTAATCTTTACCTTTGTCTACTTTGCTATCGTCTCCAAAAATCGCCGCGGCTGCATAAAACATAACCGGTCCGATTATGCCGCCGGTACCCAGCTCGCTGGTGCCGGTGCGGTAGGTTCGTACGGTCACGGTATTCGGTTCACCCGGGCGAATCGCGTCGGTTACATCGAACGCAAACGGGACAAACGCCGATCCGTGCGCGTCCAGATCGAATTCGACCCCGTCGTGATTCGCGCCGACCCAGTGTCCGTTCACCCAGACTTCGGCCGTACGGTCCACGCCGCTGAAACCGATCATGATCCGGCGTCCCTCGATCTCGGCGGGCACATCGACCGTCTGGCGATACCACGCCTGCCCGAAATAATAGCGTAATCCCTGGTTCGACCAACTGGTATCGGTACGGATGGTGCGCCAGTTGCCGCCTTCGCTGTCCGGTTTATGCAAGCCGATATAGCGTCCCCAATTTTCGGGATCGGTCTGGAATTGCCATTCATGACGGAACGGCGCGATCAATTCATTGCCGTCGGTGACCCGTGCGACATTGGCTTCGGTAATGCCACTGATAAACGCGCGAATAAACGTTTCGGAATGCCAGCCGACCAGCATCGGAAATTCATAATCCTCGACCAACATATTGCGAATCGCCCATAACCGGTCAAACGCTTCCTTTTCAGCGATAAAATCGTGCCGGTTCCGCCGGTCGATGATATCGCAATAGGCATCCAGAAAATCCAAACTGCCGCGGGTAATGGCGACGCGAACCGCAAAACGTTCATGATCGGATGCGGCGGCAAGCGTTTCGGCTTGCGCGATGTGGCGGCGCGCGGATTCGCGCACGGCGGACGGATAGATATGCGGCATGTCCCAGGAACTTCCCGTGTGATGGTCGGCATCGCGGATGGCGGCATCCATCAGCGTGTGATATTCCGCCATCGGTTCGGCGGCCGGTCCGTAATAGTTGCGGGAAAAATCGTCCAGAATGGCGTCGACATCCGCCGTATGATCCCACATCAATCGCGACATTACGTAGTACGACGGGTTATGACTGGCCCAGGCCGACGGTGGACCGCCGCCCGGCGCCCAGCCGGCCGTTCCCAGACGTTTCCCGAGCGGGATTTCCTCGCGCAAACGATGCACCGTCGAAAACGGGAATCCGGGACAGGCCAGATTATAAAAATATCCCTGATCCCATCGCTCGCCGGCATAGGGTTCCCATGCTTCGTACAACCAGGTGAAAACATTCGACTCCGGACAGACCGGATTGTTCGGGCCGTGCAACCGGCAGGCATGAATGGGGGTGATGGATACGGCATACCGTTTCGGATCCATCGGCTGATTGAGCGGTGGCAACAAATGCCGCGCGTAGACATAAAACGCGACACGCGCGTCAGGGAATTCGTCATCCAACCCTTCCAGCAAGCGGTTGAAAAACCAGACATAGCGGTCGGTCATCGACGTGCCGGGCGTCGCCAGCGGCGTGGTTCGCGGGGGATCCAGCGCCGTGCAATCGGTGCATTCGCAATAACCGCCCCCGTCATTGGGTCCCATGTGCAGGATCGGCGGAACCCCCGTTCGACCGGCCAGACCGGTTTCGGGGTCACGACGCAGGACATCGCGATAATGCGCCACCACGACCTCGATCAGTTCCGGATTGGTCAGACAAAGCTGGCGCCGCCGCCGTTCGCCGCCGATCAAGGCGAAGAACTCGGGATTCGACTCGAAATACGCGCGCGCCCGTCCCTGGATGGGGGCGATCCCGTGTCCACCGGCCCGGCGTCCCACGCCGCCCAAACGGGCGCGCCGGCTCCAGGTCTCCAGGTGCGGCTGATTTCGGCCGCCGATGGGAAACCGCAATTGAAATGATGGGCTTTGCACCGTTCGCTGAATAGCGAGGGTCAAGGTTTGGGTTTCCGGGATTTCGCGTCCGATCTCGCCCGGCATGAACCAGCGTACGCCGAGTTGTTCGAGCAATTCATAAGCGGCCGTGCGCGTCCCTTCGGGCGAAAGACCGCGCAATTGAATGCCGTCCGCCTCCACGATCAACGCAAACGACCACGAGTCATCCCCCTGCTCGCGAATCAGATTTTCGAGCGCGTCATCCGCCGCGGCACCGATAAAGATCGGCAGTAATCCTTCCAGTACTTCTCCCGCCGCGGTTACCGGCAGGCGCGCACCGCTCATGAGTCGGATATGTTCCACCAATTCTTCGGCCGCCTGTTGTTCGGGTTCCGCCGGTTCCTCCGGAAGCACGATCACCGCCGCCGGTTCGCCGCGATCGACCAGAACCACATGCGCGGATGCAGGGAGGCTAAGCAGCAGCGACGAGAGTAAAATCATCAAGCCGACCGTTACGTGACGCCATTTGCAAAACAAACCTTCCGAAAACTTCATCATTATCGCTCCTGTTTCACTGGATAAAAAGGCCGAAAAATAACCGTCGACGTAATGTCCCATCGGCGAACTCAGATGGTAGTAGATTCATGTTTTCAGCGTCCAGCTTGCCCATCAGCATCTCTGTTTCCTTGGGTGTTCAAAACCTCCGTGATTTCATCATATCCGAGCCGCTCGGCCCATTGTGCAGCGGTTCGTTTCCATCGGCCTTCAGCGTTTGCCTGGGCGCCGTTCTCCAGCAATCGCTTGGCAATATCGGCGCGGTTATAGGCCGCGGCGAGATGCAACGGCGTATCGCCGCCGGTCTCGCGGGCATTGATCTCGGCGCCGTTCCCGATCAGCAGCTCCGCGATTTCCGTATTCCAATACCGTGCGGCGTAGTGCAAGGGTGTCCAACCGCGATGGTTGCGCGGCGAAACACGGGCGCCCGCTTCCAAAAGCCATCGCGCGATGTCCGTCGTACCCTGTTCCGCCGCCAGGTGAAGGGCGGTATTGCCGACGCTGTTGACCCCGTTGATATCATCACCTTCGTTCAGGCGGTTTCGAGCGGCATCAAGGTTCCCTTGCGCCACCGCTTCCAGCAGCGCGGACGCGTTACGCTGTCGTATGCGTGAAGCGACACCCGCTTGCGGCGGTTTTGCAACGGCGTCCCCGGTGTCGTCAAATCTGCCCGTGAGCATGTCATGCAGCGCCAGGGCGCAACCGATGCCGCGTTCGCGGCCCAGCTCCAGCGGCTGCCAGTCGGGAGGTTCGGTGGTAAACGCACGCGGCGCATTCAAGCCGTCCTTATGCAGGGCAAAGTCCGCGGTCATGGTCGCGGCGGATTGCATCGCTCTGCCGGCGGTACGCATTCCGGCGTGTTTTGAAACGGCTTCGGCAAAGGCGCTGTGTTCCAGGTCCGCATATGTTAAAAGGGAGGGGGTACTGAAGCCGGAATGGAAATCGATCAGGTAGTCCACCTTCCCCCTGGTGTCATATCGCATGGCGGGAACCAGCACATCGATGGTGGAGAAACACCCGGCCACATTCCAGACCCTATTATGATTATCCCACCCCGCGGCAGCGACTTCGGGATTCTGTACCCGCGACATCACGTAGCGTCCGTCGGGGTTCACCATGGGATACACATAGAATTCCGCCTTCTGTCGCATGGTTTTCGCCCTGGGATCATCGCCCAGCAGAAATTCGATCAGATAATGGAAAATCCAGGAGCCGGGGAATTCGCTATGATTCCCGTCCGTCAACACGATTCGTTTTTTCGATCCGTCCGCCTTAGGATCCGTGATACGGTAACCATAAAGGTTATGCGGCGGAACCACTGGGTCCACGGCCCATTGGCCGTTCGTATCGGCAACGGGAAGTGTTTCCGGAACGTAATAAAAGATGGCTTCCAGCAGAATCTCCGGATCCCCGCTCCAGCCGCGTGTCTGACCCAGAATAAAACGTTCGTCCGCGCTGGGTGTCGGGGATACATGCGGGCTTTGGCTTACAATCTCAAGGTGTTCCTCCTTCATACGTGTTGTATAAACGATGGAACGCGGCGTCGTTCGCGGCAGCTGGCGCAACTCCTCCGAAGGCGTTTTCAACGTTTGTTGGATGTCGAGCGTTACCGTGTCAACCTTGGGAATCACGAGGCCGTCCTTCATCGGTTCGAACCATCGGACGCCGAGTTGGCGGAGCAATTCGTAAGCGGCATGCTGCGCTCCCACGGGCCGCAAGCCGCGCAAATGGACGGCGTTCTGCTTGACAACCAGCGCAAAACCATCCGACACACCGGTCTGCGCAAGGA
>PWZG01000359.1 GCA_003567575.1 PVC group bacterium
AAGGCCGGACACGAGTTGTTCGCGAGAAAGATGTACGAAATCATGGATCCCCTGCTGTAATGCAATCGATGATCGAAACGTAAATAGTTCGACATAACCTGTTAAGTTTGATATGGTGCTTCACATCGATATTGTTTCGGAGTGATCGAGATGAATCTAAAACTGACGGATGCCACGAAGCTGCGGTCGAGTATTACCATCCGCGATGTGGCGCGGGCATGCGGGGTATCGACGGCAACGGTCTCGAAAGCGTTGAACCGCAAGGAAGATGTCGCGCAAACGACCCGCGAGCGGGTGCTGGATGTTTGCGAGCGGCTCGGCTATCAACTTAACAGCAGCATCCAGGATCTGGCGCGCCGGGGCCGGAACGGTCTGACGCGCAACATCGCGTTGGTCATGGTCGGCAAACCCTTCGCCGATCCGGCCTACGCCCGGGCGATCGACGGCGTTTCACAAGCGGCCGATGAACATGGTCTGCACCTTATTCTCGAACGGTTGCGCGGCGATGAAACCCGGCTGATAGATCTGCCGCCGGTATTGCGCGACGGCCGGGTTGACGGAATGCTCGTCACGGGGAACTTGATCATGACAACCATTCCTGATTATTATTCACAATCCTTTCCTGACTTTCTTGATTTCCTGATTGTTCATGGAAGACGAAAACGATATTACCCTGCGATTTCATAACACCCACCACAACGGCGGTCTGTTCCGCCGGCCGTTCCTGTACCGCCGGTGGATGGATCGTGTTTTTTGTTAATGCTAAGTGTCTACAAGGAAATAATGCACTGGAGGAATTCATGGTTTACGGATACCGATTGTTACGTTTAAAGGTTATTTGCGGTTGGATTGTTTTTGTTTGCACTTCGTTTTCGCTCATGCGGACTGCCGATGCTGACGTTTCCCTGTGGATCGACGGTTTGCCGGCGCCAATCGTGGTGAGCGAGACGCCGGGCGATGGGATCAAGGCCGTTGTGGTGGAAGACTTAAAATATCACATTGAGCGCATGACCGGGCGGCGTCCGGAACTAATCGTCGTCGGCGCCGACGGCGAGATTCCGGTTCCCTCGATCGTGCTGGGCGAGGCGGCGCGGCGTCTCGGCGCCGTGCCGTTGCATGAAACCGCCACCGGAGACGCCTTTCGCCTGCTTACCGACGGCGGGCGCGTACTCATCAACGGCGAGACCGTATACGGTGTTTCGCACGGCGTCTATGAAATGCTGCGCCGGCTTGGCTGCGACTGGATATTCCCCGGTGAAGAGGGCGAAATCATCCCCCGGCGCGAGTCCCTGGCGGTGGAACCTCTGGACATCGCAAAAAATCCCGCCTTCCAGACGCGCGACCCATGGGTATCAGGCGTATGGGCGAGCAGAGAAGCGCTGGCGGAATTCGCAGTATGGAAAAGACGTCAGCAGCAAACCCTGGCCGGACAGCCGAGACATCCCAAGTTTTTGGGGGGAGGCCATTTCTGGCATGGTCTGATCAGGAACAACCGGGAGTTACTGGAGGAAAATCCCGAGATGCGCGCCTTGGTCCGGAAAGCGGACGGCACGCTGGAACGGAGCTGGTTCCAGCTTGAACCGACCCATCCGAAGGTGGAGGACATTACGGTGGCGTATATCCGCGGACAATTTGAGCGCAACGATTGGCCGCATGATAAAGTCGTTACCCTGCCGGCCGTCTCGCCGAACGACGGCGGCGGTTATTCCATTTCCGGCGAAACGATCGATGCCGGCGCGCGCAGGGTCGATCCGGTAAGCGGCGCCGATGACCACACCGATGTGCTCGTCGATCTCGGCAACCGGATACTGGAGCGCCTGGAGGATGAGTTTCCTAATCTTTACGTCGGCATGTACCTCTATAGCTGGCACGCGGACTACCCGGCGCGATACGAGCCGCACCCCCGGTTCACCATCAATATCGCCGATATCATGTATTCGCGTTATCACAGTCTCAAGGATCCGCGCAGCGCCTCGCGCGCTTACTACCGCGGCATCCTGGAACGGTGGGCGGATTTGCACGAGAGGCAGGGCAACCCGCTTTCCTTCTACGGTTACAACTGGAATTTGGCCGAAAACATCATGCCCTACAGCAAAATGAAAATCTGGGGAAAGGATCTGCCTTACTACCACGACATGGGCGTGATCGGCCACAATAACCAGCAGGACAACGCCTGGAGCATCCTCGGACCGCACGATTACCTCATGGCCCGCATGGGCTGGGATATCGACCTGGACTGGCGTGAGGTGCTTGCCGATTACTGCAAGCTGGCTTTCGGGGAAGGAGGACCTTACGTGGAAGAATATCACCTGATGCTGATTGAGACCCAGGAAGCGGGCGGATACGAAGCCGGCGGGTTCCACTCGATTCACCTGATCTTCGACCGCGCGTTTGTTGAAGCGGCATACCGGCTCTTTGACCAGGCCAAAGAGGCGGCGCAAACCGATGTTCACCGCCGCAATGTCCGTTACTTCCGGCAGCCGGTCAGGGCGCTGGAACTGTATCTCGATTATCGGGACGCGGTGACGGCATTCGATTTCGCGACCGGACTTGAAGCCGTTGAGGCTTTGCTGGAGCACCTCGAGGCCGCCAGGAAAGAGAACGAACACATGGTGACGCAGGAAGGCAACCGTTACGTCAATTTATGGCTCAAACCGCTGGCGCGGGATGGCGTGAAATATTCGACGGGCGACTACCGTATCCTAAGCGAAATCCCCGATGAACTTCCCACCCTGATCGACCCGCATATCAAGGGACAGATGATGGGTTTCTGGCATCCGGAACTGCAGGATGCGAACCGGATCAAGACCAGGACGTATTCGAGCACCTGGGATGCGCAGGGACTCGCGCCGATGCGTCAGGGCGCGGCATGGTACCGGATACGGTTTGATATGCCGGAGGAGGTGCCTGAAGAAGGGATCGGCTTGTTCCTCGGCGGATTCGAGGATACCGCGTACGTATGGTGCAACGGCGAGTATATCGGCGACAGCGGACGCCGTTTCCTGCGACCCGCGCCGTTCGATCTGACCGATCACATCCGGTATGGAGAAGAAAACCTGGTTGCCGTGCAGATTGTCCAGCGCACATGGTGCAACGAGCTGTGGCTGGGCGGACTGATGTATCCGAGCTTCATCTTCGCGGGCCCGCGCCTCGACGAGCCCGCGCCCTCGACCGAAACGCTGTACCGTCCCCTGCCGGGCGGCGCGAGGGAACCGATTACGCGGTAGAGGCGCTTGCAAAACCCCTGCGCTGTGCGGAACAAGCCGTCAGGCAGCAGACCGCGGTTCCTGGCGGCGAAGCGAGAATGCCTTTCAGCGGGCGATGAAGTCTGTTTTGCATAGAGATACAGGGATGACCCCAAAACGACATTTGAAAAGCGGACACGGGAACGGAAGCGGACGGGCGACGCAATCGACTGCGCCGCCCGCCGGGTTGATGCGCGCCGCTCGCGGGTTTGCCAAGCCGGAAAACTTCTATGTCGGTCTTTCCGATCGTCCCCGACCCATGCCGCGCAATATTTTAATGTTCTGTAACCTCAGCCTGGCCCCCTTGCCGAAAGACAATGTCCATTACCGGTTCATGCTGGTGTTGAATCTGCAAACCGAGGCAAGCATGCTGATCGACAGCCGGATGTTGAATTTGGCGCCCGGGCAGGCGTTATTGATCTTCCCTTTCCAAACCCATCGTTATCTCGAACGGAAATCAATGGCCACCTGGTTTTTCATTACCTTCGAGATGACACCCTCGGACTTGTTGCGGGATTTGCGGAATCGCCCCGTTGACATCCTCGCCGACGGATGGACGCTGGTCGACGCGTTGATGCACGAATACCGGCAAACCCAGAATGAGGAAGCCATGGACGGGGTTTGCGAAATATTGACCGCTTTGCTGGTGCGCTTGCAACGCCGGGTCCGTTATCAACCCGTGGTTACCTGGGAACCCCACCCGGGCATGCCGGCGCACCGCATCGTTCAACGCGCTTGCCTGGCGATCGAAAAGATGGTGACGCGCCATTTTTCCATCAGCGACCTAGCCGACGATATTCATGTTTCCGGCGGGCATTTGCGGGCCTGTTTCCAGGAAGTGTTGGGGTTTCCGGTCACGACATATATCCGGCGGACGCGCGTTTATATGGCATGCCGGATGCTCAGTCGGACGGAATCCGCGATCGGCGAAATCGCCGAACGCTGCGGTTTCGGTTCGATTTATGCCTTCAGCCGGGCGTTCAAACGCGAAGTCGGTACGCCACCCAAACAATATCGCGCCCATTTGTGGGAAACCCGTAACCGTTTGCCAAGTCAGTGAAAAGGAAATCCGGCCGGCTGGGAACGCCAGGCTCCAGCCTGGCAGTCGATGCCGTATCGCCATGCCGACCAGCCACGCTGACCTCCGGCTCAGAGAGCCTCTGGCTCGGAGAGAGAGCGGCGTTCCCAGGCTTGTCATCCCAAATCGTCAACCGATTCCCATGTTCTCTCAGACAAGTGGGGCCCCCTGATTTCGCGGCGAAAATCAGGTTTTTCGAGGCATGAGAGAAACGGTTGGTATCCGGGTTACATGCTCACGGCTCTTTGTGGCCGAGGTCGGCCCGACCTC
>PWZG01000101.1 GCA_003567575.1 PVC group bacterium
CCGGATTGCGGGAACCGGTAACGTTTCCGCTGATGGCGGCGACTCCGGTTCGGACTATCGCGGCGGCGGCGGCGGTGGAGGCCGGATTGCGATTACCACGCGTTCGGATCTGTTCACCGGTGAAATGCCGGGAACCTATATCGAATACGACGGATCGGCTAACGGCCGGATCAGCGTGCACGGAGGATCCGGCGGCGATGCCGAAGACGGGACACCCGGCACGTTTCATTTCCATCTCGTGCGCGGAACCTTGATTATGATGCGCTGATCTATCGGAGCAAACCATGAAGAAGACATTGTCCCGAAGGAATTGTTGCTTGCTGGGAATGCTATCGCTTCTGGTGGCCGGCGGCCGGTGGTCGTCGGTATCGGCGGAGGTCGTCCTGGTGCGCGACGGCGAACCGGCGGCCTACATCCGGTTGCCCCCCGAATCCGGCGCGCGTGGCCGGGACATGACGTTTGCGCAAGCGGCGAGTGAACTGGTCGAACATATCCGGCTGATCAGCGGCGTGGCCTTGCCGGTCGTCATGCCTTCGGAAAACGGCGCCGGTTGGCAATCGGTACGGATCGAACGCGCGCAGCGGTTCACCCGGGAAACGGTGAACGGCGATCGCTTACGGAACCTGTTGCCGATCAATATCGGCGATGCCGCCGATCCCGAACTGGACGACTGGATATGGGCGCAAGCCCATGTATCCGACGCATTCGCCGTCGTGGTTGCCGCCGACGGTATCCAATTGCGCGGCCTGTTGCCGGTCGGCGCGCAACATGCCGTGTACGAACTCCTTGAGCAGCTTGGCGTCCGTTGGCACAAACCTCTCGAGGCAGGATGGGTCATTCCGGAAAAACAAACCGTAAAACTCGCAAAACAACGGATTGCCAAAACACCGTCCGCGGAATTGCGTTTTCTGGCGCCGGTAACGCCGCGCCCGACATTATATACCGTTCGGATGAAAACCGAACATCTGGAGCGGGTACGTCGCAGTCCTTATGTCGCCCCCACGGCCAGCGCCGACGATCAGTTCGTGATCGGGATAACCTACGGCTGGAACGGCGGTCCGGAGATTTTCTTCCGGACCGCGCACGTGCCGCCGATTACCGACCGGAACGGCGCGCCGGCCTTTCCGGCGGTGATTCCCCCGCAAAACATTTACGGGTACCGGATTACCGATCCGCACGCGGACGGTCCCAAAACCCGGATCGTATTGACCGACGGCAATCACAGCGAATTCACGGGCAGTTGGTCTTTCCACGGAATGATCGAGTTTCTATTGAGCGATGACGCGCGCGCGGAGGAGCTGCGCCGTCGATGCGAATTTTACGTCTACCCGCTGGTCAACCCGGACGGACGCTACCTTCTTACGCGAGTTACCAATCCTGAGTTGATTGCCGCCGGCTGGAACAACCATTTGCGGACGTGGATTTCAGCCGGAATGTTTTCCACCGGAGACGTTCTGACGGAAGCTATCCGATACGATACAGGGGGATATGCCGAATACCTCATCGATTTTCATTCCAACGGCACCTGCATCTATACGCCGCCATGGTTGACCGACAGCGCATTCATCCGGGCCATGACCGCCCGCGAACCGGAAATGCGGGCCAGCGGATGGCAACGCGCGAGCACCGTCGAGTGGGCGCTGCATCCGGAGGGTCTGAACGCGCCGTATGCATTCCAGCCCGAACACGGGCCCTGGGAATCCCTGGAGCGCTGTCAGGCGATCGGTCGGTCGTATGCCCTGACGCTGCACGATGTCGTGACGGGAGCGGTGACCGGTGATCCCGGAAAAAAACCGGCCATCAGCCCGTCGCCTAATCCCGTGGGACACGGAGCCGGCGAGTTGCTGAAAGCAGCGCTGCAAGGCAATTTCGAGGCGGCCGAACACGCGTTGGCGGACGGCGCCGATGTGAACGCAATGAACGTTCTCGGCACGTCTCCATTGCATGCCGCCGCCGAAAAAGGGGAGTATGAGATCGCCGGGTTGCTGATCGAAAAGGGCGTCGGCGTGAATCTCGCGAACCGGCGCGGCTGGACACCACTGCATTACGCGGCGCGTTACGGACACACCGGAATCGCGACCTTATTACTTGCCAACGAAGCCGATCCCAACGCCCGGAATACCGTTGGCGATACCCCGTTGCACCTTGCCGCCGCCTATCAACGGAACGAGATTGTGAGCGCTTTGTTGAACGCCGGCGCCGAAAAGGACATCCGCGGACGCTGGCATCGCACACCGACGGATTGGGCGCAACGATTGGGATATGCACGCGTGGTTGAACAGCTTCAACCACCGGATCGATGAGTAGATGGATCGATGGATGAATGTAAAGGGAGATGAAACGGTGCTGTCAGACAAGTCCAGCCTCTGAGCAAGCTCAGGTTTTTCGGGGTATCTGAAAACCTTGTCTCGCACTTCGTCTTGTACCTTATCGACAAAGCTCGCGACAAAGGAGCCCGCTTCGCTGACTCCGCAAAACCAAGGAGGAAAGAAAAATGAAAAGGATGCTACGCAAAATCGGTTGGTTGGTTGGAATGTTATCGCTTCTGCTGATGGTCGGCGTTGCCGCGGCCGGGGTTGACCGGTTCGTGATCAAGGACCATCCCAACGGCGACGGGGAATATCTGAAGTGGGAAACCGCCGCCCCGGATATCCAATCGGCCATCGACGCCGCCGGTGCCGGCGATACGATCTGGGTTACCAATGGGGTTTATGATACCGGTGGACGCACGGTTGGAGCCAACTGGACGACCAACCGGGTGGTGATCGACAAGGAGGTAACGGTACGCAGCGTGAATGGACCGAATTATACTTTCATTGAAGGATCGAAAGATTTCAACGATGCTGACGGCCAAGTTGAAGGCTTAGGCACGAACTCTGTACGTGGCGTCCACATGGGTCCCGGCTCGGCGTTGATGGGGTTTACGGTAACGAATGGCGCCACCGTTTTCTGGAGCCCAGGTTCCCAGGCTGGCTTGCGGGACATCCGGGGCGGCGGCATCTTGGCGCAAAACGGTAGCGTGCCCATCGTCATCTCGAATTGCGTTGTCGTGGGCAATTCTTCGACACGCCGCGGCGCCGGGATTTCGATCGATGGTCCGGCGACGGTCTACGATACGATTGTCAGTCATAATCGGGTGGTCGATTACGGAAGCGCCGGTATCGAAGCGTCCGCCGAAGCCTTGTTTTATCGTTGCGTCATTACGCATAATTATAACCATTCAAACGTGGGTGGCGGTGTTCAGGGAGGTGTCTATCACGATTGTTTGATTGCCCACAATGAAGCGGGAAGCAGCGCGGGGGGAACGAGCGCCGTGTTTCATGATTGCGTAATATCGAACAACGTGACGTGGGGGAACGTCGGGGGGATCGGCTCATCCACCGCTTACGACACGTTGATTGTGGCCAATTCGGCCGGCAGTGGTGCAGCGAATAACTCTGGTGGCGGCGCGAGTGGTTCCATATTGCATCGTTGCGAGGTGATCGGCAATTACGTCAATGGAGACGGCGGCGGCGCAATCAATTCTACATTGTACGATTGTCTCGTCAAGGGTAATACCGCGCAACGCCGCGGCGGCGGGGTTGATAATTGCACGGTCTACAATAGTCGTATCATTGGAAATGACGTTCCGAATTGGCAAGGTGGCGGCGCGCGCAACTCAACGCTCTACAATAGTCTACTGGTCGGCAACCAGTCCACGTGGGATGGCGGTGGAACCGTTGAGAGCGATCTTTACAATTGCACCGTTGTCGGTAATAAAGTAACGGGCTCTGGTTATGAAGGAGGCGGTGTCCATGGCGGTTTGGTGATAAACAGTATCGTCGTTGGGAATCAAGCGCCCGATGGCGTTAACTACGCCGGCACTGTCGTATTCACCAACAGCCTGACCTATCCTGAACAGGTGGGTTGGGCGGTGGGGAACATCACCAATGCGCCCATATTCTTCGAAGCGGGTAGCGGGTATGGCCTGGATCATGTGCCGGGCGATTACCAGTTGCAATCCCATTCGCCGGGTATGAATGCCGGGATTGAATTCGATTGGATGACCGAACCCCAGTTCGAAGGCGATATCCGGTACCTCGATCTCGAAGGCAATCCGCGGATCGGCAAGGCCGGCGTCGTCGATATGGGCGCTTACGAATTCGTGTATATTTTGGGCACGATCATTATGATGCGTTGAACAGTTACCATCTATTTGAATAAGCGGCGTCTTGTCTTATTGTTTTTTTCTTCAACCTTCAACCTTGAACCGTGAACCGTGAACCCAAAAAAGGAACCATGATGAACCGTACATTATTGTTACACAGCCTCCGCTTTACGCGTCTTTTTTCGGCCGTCGGCCTCTTTGGACCGGTATTGGCGCTTTTGCTGGCTGGCGGCCGGTGGTCGCCGGTATCGGCGGAGGTCGTTTTGGTACGCGACGGACGGATCGAGTGCGTGCTGATCGTCAGCGAATCCCTGCTTGAGGCCACCGGTCCTTACGCGTTGCGTGAGGAAAACTGGGGCAATCCCCACGATGCCGAGCGTGCCATTGCCGATATCGAGGAGCATCTCGGGTTGGTGGGCGAAGGTGAGTTGACCGTGCTCC
>PWZG01000449.1 GCA_003567575.1 PVC group bacterium
CTGACGAGGAATTGACTGTATTTTACGAAAACTCCGAAAAAACCTCTGAACCTCTGAACCGTTGAACCGTGAACGGTTACAGACAAAGAGGCATCCGTCTACCCATCGTCTTTACCCTAATCTTTACCTTTGTCGGTCGCCTTTGCGATCGTCGTCGGGGAGAATGAAAAGACTGTGATCGCGACGACGATAACCAATTCGGGCCTCCTGTTCTCTCAAGTCGCGGCCCCGGCCGCCGAGCCGGCCTGATCATGCGGATTGTAACTTTACACACTTAATCGTCACCATAGCGGTCGCCAGATGGTCGGCTTCGGCATATACCGTGACCGTTCCGCTTTGTTGGCGCCGCGATCGCAGGTAGAGCACGCATTGCCCGTTGAATAGCCGGCATGTATCGGCTTGAAACGGTTCCAATGAGGTCGCGTCGCCATTACATACGCCCGCAATATTGGCCGGCCCCTCGATCCTGAATCTTACTTGCTGGTCGGCGCGGGGACACGGATTGCCGTGCGCATCGAGGATGCGGACACGCAGAAAAGCCATGTCGTCACCGTCGGCCGCGATTTCCTTGCGGTCGCTTTCAAGAGCAATCACGGCGGCCGCTTGCGCGGTACGCACCACCGTCGTTTTGGCGACATTGCCGGCATCGTCGTAGGCGACGGCCTTAAGTTCGCCCGGCGTGTAACGGATTCCGCTCCAGACCAGGCGATAGCGATTCATTAAATTCTTAGGACGTTTACAACGGATCCCCTGCGAAATACCGTTGACGAATAGTTCGACCCGATCCCAACTACTGTAACAATGGACCGGAGTCACTTCACCTTCGCGGCCGGGCCAGGTCCAGTGCGGCAGTAGGTGCAGTGTTTGGCGATCGGCCCAGCGACTTTGATATAGATAATAGCGGTCCTTGGGGATCCCGGCCAGATCGACGATACCAAAGTACGAGCTGCGGCTGGGCCATTGTTCGTTATAAGGTGTGGGTTCGCCCAGATAATCGAATCCCGTCCAGACAAATTCACCGATCACGTACGGATGATTGTCCACGCCTTGAAACTCGACATCCGGTGAACTTGACCAACCGGTGGTCGACAGATCGTAACTGCTGACTTGCAGCGACGCATGGCAGGGATTGGTATCGTCGTCGACGGGAAAGAAATATTCACCGCGCGAACTGATACACGAGGCGGTTTCGCTGCCGACCATTGCCCGATCCGGCAGTAGCCGGTGATAGTGGGCGTAATCGTTGGGCCGGTAATTCCATCCGGGCACATCCACGATGGCCGCAATCCCGTTTTTCAGGGCTCCTTCCGGCGAGTTCAAGCCGGCGGTGGTTGGCCGGGTGGGGTCTTCATCATGACAGATATCGCATAGAAACCTCGCAATCGCAGCCCCGTTTTCGGCATCGGTCTGTTCGCGAATTTCGTTACCGATACTCCACATGATGACACTGGGATGATTGCGGTCACGCCGGATCATGGCACGCAAATCTTTTTCGGCCCACTGCTCGAATAAACGGTGGTATCCGTTCTCGCATTTGCCGAGTCGCCACTCATCGAATGCTTCGTCCATGACCAAAAAACCCATGCGATCGGTTAAATCAAGTAATTCCGGTGCAGGCGGGTTATGACTGGTTCGGATCGCGTTACAACCCATTTCTTTCAATATACGCAATTGTCTTGCCAGCGCCGCCCGGTTGACGGCGGCGCCGAGCGGTCCCAGATCGTGATGCATACAAACGCCGTTCAGTTGCACGCGATTGCCGTTGAGTTCAAACCCGGCATCGACATCGAAGCGGATGGAACGGACCCCGAACGTGGTATCCTGTTGGTCGACCGTGCGTCCGCCAAGGCTGAGACGTGTGCGCGCGGTATAAAGCCGCGGCGTTTGCGTGGACCATAACCGTGGTTTATCGAGGGTAAACGTTTGTTCGCACGATCCGGCGTCCTTGAGGGCACAGGCCTTTGTTGCCGTTGCGACTGCTTGTCCGTCCGGATCGAAAATCGTGGTTTCCAGCGCGATATCGCCGGGCGTGTCCAGATGGTTTTCGATAGCGGTCCGGATCGCGACCGTGGCGTCTTCCGCGTTTATTTCCGGCGTCGTGACGGCAATTCCCCAGTGCGCGATGTGAACCGTATTCAGGATAACCAGCCGGACATGCCGATAAATGCCGGCGCCGGGATACCAGCGGGATGCGAGCGGCGGATTATCAACCGCCACCGCCAGTAGATTGATGCCGGGCCGTGCCTGCGCCGTAACATCAACGGCAAACGATGCGTAGCCGAACGGCCAACCGCCTGTCTCCTGTCCGTTCCAATAAATACGGCTATGACTCATCACGCCGTCGAACTCGATACGTACCCGCCGGTTTCCCAACGCGGAAGGTAATTCAACCGGTAACCGGTACCAGGCCCTGCCGACGTGCGGCAGACCGCCGGTACGACCCGTATGCTCTTTCTCGCGCGTTTCGCCATCCTCCAAAATTGCCGTGCGATGAATATCGTTGGCGCGATCGAACGGCCCGCGGATCGCCCAATCGTGCGGTACCCGAACCGGTTCCCAAGCGGTGTCATCGATGCCCGGATCGGCGCCGTCCGGACAATCGCCAAGCTGAAACTTCCAACCGTCACGCAGATCCATCGTATGCCGGCAAGATTCGGGGTTCATGAAAAGATTTCCTTTCAGTCAGTTCAAGTTTGTGGCGTTGAAGGCGTGTTACCCAAAGCGAGATTCCTCGACTTCGCTCGTAATGACACGGTGGAAAACATTATATTCTTTAGGTTTTGTCATCCCGAGCTTGTCGAGGGATCTCGCTTAAAGCGCTTCTGCGATTCGGGCAACACGCCGTTGAGCATAAAGAAACGTTCCGGCGTCAGAAACTGGTCGAGGATACGGGAAGATTGACCGTCGGCTGTTCCGCCGGCCGTGGCGGGCCGCACCATGCGGTAGGTTCTCAACAACCGCTTCAGGAAGGCTTTGGAACCATAGGCTTCCTCAATCCGTGCAACGTTTGCGGTCACGACGGGTTGCGCCGGCAGGGTAAGCAGGGATGTCGGGGATGCGATGCGATCGCGCAAGGCACCGTTGCCTACGACATGCGTCAGAACTTGTTCCTGAGCTGTTTCGTCGAGTCGCCCGAAGTCGGTATACTCCCGGCCAATCGTTTGCGCGACAAGCGTATCGAGAACCGCATTCCGGGGGGAACGGCCGTAAGCCAGGCAGGTTTCACTATAGGCGCGCCGCAAGCGGTCGGCAAAGGCCGATCCATCAAATGCCGTAACCGGCACATCCAGTCGTGGATACAGGTGTTCGAGATCGACGCCGGCCCGGCTGAAATCGCGGGTAATCTCAGTCAGATTACGCCCGACCACCGCCCGGCCTTGGAGCCACGGCTCCACAAATCCCAAGCCGAATCCCTCCGTAATGCTTGTACTGAGCGCCGCCTTCGCCTGCTGCAACAGTGTTCGCAACGAGGTTCCGCCACCGCCGATATCGAACGCAACGGGCAGATTGAGAGCCCGGCTTCGGTCAACCCAGAAATCATACATCGGACGCTGTTCGGGATTCCGTGGCGCCATCGTCACGCCGAATTGTGCGGCGCCATCGAAAAGCGCGGCCAGCAGCAGGCATTCTCCCAGGTTCTTCCGTCGGATGCCACGTACCGGATAGAGATACATCGTTCCCGTGGGAGGCGGCAGGGGATCGGCGGGCAATACCGGATTTGGAAGATAATGGCTTTGGGCATCCGGAATACCGGCCGCTTTCAGGATTTTACGGTCGCGACGGTTAAGCGTCGCGTAATGCACATGGGGACCGCGCGGATAGAGTACATCGCCCGGGTCCAACCCGTGATCTTCAAAAATGCGGTACATCCGCCGGTAGAGTGCCGGACGACCGTCTTCGGCAAAATCATGGATCTGCAGCAGTAACGGATGGCCGTCACGCGCCAGATCGCGAACGGCCCAGGTCAAGGCGGGGTTTTTGCCCAGGCTGTGATTGTGTATGTGCCAGACATCCGGTGGACCGCCAAGGGCTTGCCCGGCGGCGGCCTCCAGGGCATCGCGTAACGTACGGCCGGCGGCCGGCACATCGTCCGGCACCCCGTACCCCAATCCCGGGACAACCGCCATTCGATCCGGCGGCAGATCGCCGTCGGTATCCGGGGCTTCGCCAACCAATACCACCGAGTGGACGCCCACCTCATCAAGCATTTTCAGCGACATGGTAATGACATTGGTCACGCCGCCGGGACGCAGATGATAGTGAACCGTTGCGATCCGTTTGACTTTCATACTAATGGCTTCGCCAACCCTCACCCCGGCCCTCTCCCAGAGGGAGAGGGAGATCACGCGAGTGAACGGCTAACGGTTTTCTTGTTTTTTATGGCGGTTTCGTGTGTTTAAGGCACTACGCCTAATGGTTTCGCCAAGAGTTATACATGCAAAACGAGCTTACTCAAAGACGACGTCCCTGCCTGTTGCCGCGCTTTCGTACAATCCATTCAAAACACGCTGAACGTTGATGCCGTGTTCGGGTGCGCCCCAGAACGGTTTTCCGGTAACAAGACAATGCACCATTTCCTGGCATGAAC
>PWZG01000267.1 GCA_003567575.1 PVC group bacterium
AGATATTTGGCATTCTAACTTCGTCATTCTTTCGTGCTTGGGTATTTGGGTGTTTCGTCATTGCAGCACGTACTTTTCACGCCCTTTTGTGTTCAATGAGCTTAAGTAAGTGCCATTCAGGCCTGACCCCTTCGCCGTGCATTTCCCAAACTATGTCCGTTGCCGCCGATGAAGGGGGATCCGCGCCTGGAGGGTGGTGCCTTTGCCGGGCTTGGATTCGATCGTGAACGTGCCGCCGAGCATCTCGGCCCGCTCGCGCATATCGATCAGCCCCAGGTGTTTGCCGCTCTTGACGCGCAGCGCCCCTGCTACGTCGAAGGCCTTGCCGTTATCGGCGATCTCAAGCTGAATCGTGTTCGCGCGTTGGCATAGACTCACGGTTACCCGGCTGGCCTCCGCGTGTTTGGCCACATTGTCGAGCGCGGTTTGGATGATGCGATAGAGCATCGTGCGCTGGCGGTTGTTCAGCTTATCCGCGGCGGCGAATGTCGTGAAATGCGTCCGGATGCCCGTCCGTTTCATGAAATCGTTCAGAAAAGCCTGCAGGGTAACGATCAGCCCCAAATCATCCAGGGATGTCGGGCGCAGTTCCACGGCGAATCGATGGACGATGGCCACGGACTTTTCCACCACCCGTTGCGTGCGGGAGATCTTTTGCCTGAGTGTCCGTAAGTTGATCGCCGGTTCCCGCATCAGTGCTTCCAGTTGGACATTGATGCCTACCAACGTTTGGGAAATGTCGTCATGTAAATCCCGGCTGATGCGCTTGCGTTCCTCCTCGCGCGCATGGATTAGCCGGTGGGACATGGCTCGCAAATGTGCCTGCATGCGGCTGGACTCTTCCAGAAGCTCGCGCTGTTGCGCTTCGCTCTTCCGCAGGGATTCCGTTATCGTCTTCCGCCGGGCAACCTCCTGCTTCAGTTTCGCGTTCGAGGCCGTCACGCTTTCCAGGAGGCGTTGGGCCGCCTCCGCCTCCTTGAGGGCGGTGATGTCAGAGACCACCATCCAACAGATTTCCCGCGGACCGTCCGGAGAGGCCCGGAAACCGCCGTGCAGGCCGGCCCAGAAGTGCGTGCCGTCCTGCTTTCGCAGCTTCGCCTCGCAGACCTGTTTCGCGGCGCCGGCGAAAACCTTGGCAAGGAAGTCCAGAAAGTCGGGACGGGAGGGCGGGGCCACAAAACCTCGAAAAGGCCGGCGGTTGAGCCGGGAGCGTTCCGTGCCCAGCAATGCGGCGCCGGTCAGGTTGGCCTCCAGGATGTGACCCGTGTCATCCAGCGAGAAATAGCCGACCGGGGCGAAATCATAGAGCTCCGTATATTTCTCAAGCAACACGTCTGAACGGTCCCGTGACTCCTGAAGCTCCTCGTTCTGCATCTCCAGCTCAACCTGGTGAACCTGCAACTCATGGAGCAGCCGCTGGGTGTCGGCGGCTGACTTCGGGCTGTCAGCTCCGGCCGGGTGTTTACGCGACCGCCGCGGTAAACTGGCTTCGGCGCGACGGCGAAGATCAGGTTTTTTCATCTGTTACCATCTCCCGTTCCGAGGTGTGAGTGTGTGAGTGTGTGGGTGTGTGGGTTTGTGAGTGCGTGAGTTTGTGAGGATGGGAACGATCAACCCTGCCTTCCATTTTTCGCTTTCCTCCCACACCCACAAACTCCCACACTCCCAAACGCCCACACATCCTAGCTAGCCCCTAGCTCCTCCCTTGCGCTTCAACTTCGCGGCTTGATCGGCAACGTGGCCTTCCAGCACGGTTTGCTTGCCTCGCAACTGCGCTTCCAGCGTTTTGGAGACCGTGATGTCCGTGAACGTGATCACCACGCCGTCGATCCGGTCGTCCAGGGTGCGGTAGGGCATGATGCGGACCGTAAACCAGCGGTTGTCACGCGTGGCGATCGGCTTTTCCGTGGCAGCCAGCGTGCGCAAGACTTCCCTCGCATCATCGGCCAGCGCCGGGTAACGCAGTTCCGTGGTCAGGTCGGTGATGGGCCGGCCCACATCCCTGGGCATGAGTTTGATGATGTCGGTCGCCAGGGCGGTGAACCGCCGCACGTTGAGATCCTTGTCCAGAAACAGGGTGGCAATGTCCGTGCTGTCGAGCAGGTTTTTCATGTCGTTGCTGGCTTGCGAAAGCTCGTCCACCTTGGCCTGCAGTTCGGCGTTGACGGTCTGGAGTTCCTCGTTCATCGACTGCATCTCCTCCTTTGAGGTGGTGAGTTCCTCGTTGGTGGACTGTAGTTCTTCATTGGTGGATTGCAGCTCCTCGTTGGCTGACCGGAGTTCCTCCTGCGAGGTCTGCATCGCTTCGTGAGTGGCCCGCGCCTCGCCGCGGACGCGATCGAGTTCCTTCTCCAGGTCCGACAGTCGCGTGCCGTGGGCAGGGCGTCTGGGCGCCCGCTTCGTTGCGGGCGTGGCGACATCGGTGAACACGATCAGCACCAATCCGCGCAGTGGCGCGGGGTCGTCAAGTCGCTGAAGGGTAACCTCCACGCACTGTGTGCCGCCATTGGTTCCCACCTTGAGCCCGTGGAGCGTCACGCGCTCTTTTTGCCGGAGCACGGTCTGGAAGGCGTCGGCCACTTCGTAGCGCAGCCCTTCACGGGTCATCGCAAAGACATTCCAGTTGGCTTTGCCGGCGGTCGGTTCCAGGTATTTGCCGGTCCGGCCGCTGATGTAGAGGATGTCGCCCTTGTCGTTGGCAAGCACGGCCGGTGGGGCGTAATGCCGCAGGATCAACTGATCCGCCACGGATTGGAGACTGGGCGCCGGGTACGGCGCCGGATGTGGCTCGGCGCCGGGGGGCGAACCGGCGCTGAACGACGAGGGGAACTCGACCGGGATGGTGCGCGCAGCGGACTCCGTACGCTGAAAGATCCTTGATGTTCCGCCGAGCGGAACGAATAGATGCGAATTGTCGCCGATCGTCTCCGCGCTGCCGAGGAACAGAATGCCGCCAGGATTGAGGCTGTAGTGAAACAGCGGAATCAATTTCTTTTGCACCTCCGGCGTCAGGTAGATCAGCAGGTTGCGGCAACTCAGGATATCCAACTTGGTAAAGGGCGGGTCCATGATGAGATCCTGCGGCGCAAAGATGACCATTTCCCGGATTTCTTTGCGTACCCGGTGGCCGTGATCTTCCTTGGTAAAGAACCGGTTCAGCCGCTCCGGCGATACGTCGGCGGCAATGTTCTCGGGGAAAAAGCCCTGCCGGGCCTTGTCAATCGCATCGCGGTCCAGATCGGTGGCGAATATCTGCATCGCGAAGCGTCCTTTGGGCTTGAGCGAATCCACCGCTTCCCTGAACGCAATGGCCAGGGAATAGGCCTCTTCCCCGGTGGAGCAACCGGGCACCCATGCCCGCAGGGCCTGCCCCGGTGTCCGGTCGGCCAGCAGCGTCGGGAGACCATGGTTGCACAAGTGCTCCCAGGCGGATGTATCGCGGAAGAATTGGGTCACGCCAATCAACAATTCCTTAAAGAGCAAGTCCAGTTCCTGCGGGTTCTCCTGCAAATAGCGGACGTAGACGGCCATCTTCTTGATCTGGTGCAGGCCCATGCGGCGTTCGATCCGGCGGATGAGGGTGTTCCGTTTGTAGAGGGAGAAGTCATGCCCGGTGTGGGTCCGCAGCAGGATGACCGCTTTTTCCAGACCGCTTTGCGCCTTGTCCTCCAACGCCACGGCGGTCCTGTCGAGCAGTGGCGTGCGTTGCAGATAGGCGACGATCTTGCCCGGCAGAGCTTCCGGCGGGGCCACGATATCCGCCAGACCGGCCTCGATCGCGCTGCTCGGCATGCCGTCGAATTTGGCCGTGGCCGGATCCTGAACCAGCGCCACGCCGGCGCGCTCCTTAATGGCGCGCAGGCCGAGTGTGCCGTCGGACCCCATGCCGGAGAGAATTACCCCGACGCTGCGTTCCTGACCGTCCAGCGCCAGGGAACGCAGGAAGAAGTCGATCGGCAAACGCAGGCCGCGGGATGCGGCGGGTTCGAGCAAGTGCAGAACTCCGTGCAAAATGGACATGTCCTTGTTCGGCGGGATCACATAGACATGGTCCGGACGCACCTTGGTGCGGTCCCTGGCCTGGACGACTTTCATGCCGGTCACACGCTGAAGCAGTTCAGGCATCATGCACTTATGCGTCGGATCCAGGTGCTGAACAATCACAAAGGCCATGCCGCTGTTGGCCGGCACGCCGCCCATAAACAGTTCCAACGCCTCAAGGCCCCCGGCCGAAGCGCCGATGCCGACGATTGGGAACGCGGCGGGCGGAGTGGCGGACGACGCGCGCCGGCGCGCCGTTTTGGCCGGAGATTTTTGTCGGGTTGTTGTCGCGCTTTTCACACTCGTAATCCTACAAGGGTAACCTTCGCTTCGTCAAGCCACGCCGTAGGCTCGGTGAAGGCGGATCGGTTGCTTTAAAATCTATCATATCAGGCCAAAAGCGATCATGCAATGTCAATTTGCCGTTGGACAGAAAAATATCCGAACTGCGCGGTTACCGCTGGAGCAGTTATGCTGGATATGCCGGATTGTCGCGGCGGGAAAAGATGGTGAATTATGGTGCTTTGTCGGAAATAGC
>PWZG01000585.1 GCA_003567575.1 PVC group bacterium
ATATGATGCGGTTCGTCGGTGCGGAATGAAAACAATTTTTTGGGTCTCCAGTAACTTGTATTGCCGCGATGCGATAAGCCGCCACGCGCCGCTTGTGTCGCCCATAAAACACGTGGCGCTGTATTCGTCCGCGCCGGATAATAATCGATTCGAGCATCGATCCGGCGGATTTTCTGGACGCGTTGGCGCGCATAAATCATAATCGATGGTATATTGATCCGCTCCGGCATGACACGGAATGTCAAAGTCTTGGCATGCGTTTCGGCGCCATCGTCAATCGTGGCAGTCATCCGGACCGCAACCGGACGGTTCCCGGGCGGTCTGGTTACCCGGCCGTCATCGGCGATCACGGCGGTCTTCGAGCTTGACCAATCGATTGAGACGCCGGGCAGACGCAAACGGTCGGGATCAAGATCATGCGTCACGCGGTACGGCGAAGGATTGCTGCCGATCATCATGTATTCACAAATAAAATCCGCCGCGTTGCGCGATGCGGACAATCCGGGTGGCGCGACTTGCCATATTTCCGAGATCCGCGCACGATCCCGCTGCATGCGATAAGAGCGTTCCATTCGGCTCATCGGACTCGTAAGATCGTTCAGCAGCACGGCGCGATATTCACGGTTGACACCGTCGTATATTTCCCTGAGTGTTTCCTCGTCAACCGGCAATTGACGTTGTGCCATGCGACCGTAAAACAGAGGCGCTTCCATATCACGGAACAACGTTGTTCGATCCCCGGCATTCCCCGGACCTTCAAATAAAGATTCGAAGTCGCCCGCGATCACGCCCATCTTATCCCAATCTTCATAATAATAAACGCCTTGCTTGCGACTGTTAACGTTGAGCGTCAACAACCCGTTGGCAACATTTGGCATTCCAAGCCGCGAGGCAAGCTTGCTTTCCATCAGTGGAAGAAGAAAGGATACATTTTCGGGCGGAGTAAGCAGCATGCGCTGCATGCCGAAAATGTCGTCGCCGTCAGCGGCCTTCAGAATGTATGACGGTCTGGGATTGTCGTCATAGGATACATCGGTGCCATAAAGCTGCAATAAACCTTTACGCACCCGTCCTTTGGTGGCGAAATATATCTCCCGCGTATGCGATGCGCCGTCGATGCGTCGACCGGATTCGCGGCTTAAACGATGGGATGCAGCGAAATACCTGCGGTCGGAGTTGTTAGGGAATAAATCTAGTCGTGGCAACCGGTTTTGCTGTTTCCTCGAAAACAGACTAGCGATCCACGGAAAGCCCACGTCAAATAATTTGGACGCGCCGCGCAAGGCGTTTACCGTCATGCCGGTTATACGCCATGCATAATAACGCGAAATCGGAGTTAGTTTTCGTAAAATCGGGACTCGATATCGATAAACGTCGCGAATCTCTTCCGGTTCAAGCGCCCGATTCCAAATCACGGCTTCATCAATCACGCCGTTTATGGGATGCCTGGCGGCAAACCATTCGCTTTTGCCGAATTCAATGATTTGCGAGGACATTCTCACGTCATGGATTGCCAGCTCGGCTTGACGTTCGCCGTTTACATAAAGAACGGCCTTTCCTGCCGCCTGATTGACAACAGCCGCCAAATGGGTGAAAAAGTTGTAATGCTCGAACGGGTATTCAAGCGCCTGACGATCGGCGCCGGGAATGTCGAATGTCAGCATGCCGTCGTTAAGCCGGAAACCTGTCTGACGTCCATTTCCGGCGCTGTACATGATATCCTGATTTTTTGATGCGCGATCAAGCTTGGCCCATACCGAAACGGTGTAATTACTTCCGGCAAGCGACCAGCTTGCCGACGTCTCGACAAACGTCTGGTGACGGCCGTCGAACATACGACCGCGACGATGCCGGCCAGGCGCGGACACCGTTCCCGGCGCCAAACAATGCGCGTCGGTAATCCACTCTCTAACGGCAGGCTCATCAAACGTAACAAGGAAAACGACCCCATGCTTGTCTGTAATATGTCGTCCGAGCCGCTGGGTGCGGCGCGCATCCTCGCTGGCAGCCAAGTTTAATATCGCCGGTCCGATTGTGGAAATCAACCAAATCGTTGATACGACCAGCAGTACGACCGGCGCCACTATCCTGACACGTGGTTTGTTCATTTCAGCGCATGCCGCCGGGCCGATCAAGGAATACGTTCATCGATTTAATGGAATCCGAGAAGCCACGCACATCGGCATGCAATTTTGCGACATCCGTCAGCAACCCGGAAAAAGCGATATGCATACTAGTTACGCCATCACGGCTGGAAGTGCTCTGGACCACGGAATGACGTAAATGTTGTTTCAACAGATTCAGCAATCCTTCGAACCGGCCGGCATTCTCGTCGGCCATGGCGATAACCAGCAGCCCGTCACGTTTTAGAAATCCCATTCTTCGCGCCTTACGGATGATGAACAGGCTTAAAAGCGCCACCGTATACAACACGATAATAAAATCGAAATTGTAAGTAGCCGCCGACACGGATGCGGCGATGACCAGCATGATGAAACCGACTTCCTCCGGTTCCTTGATCGGTGTTCGGAAACGGATAATTGACAGTGACCCCATCAGACCCAGCGATAGCGGAATCGATACCTGAATACAGATGAACAATGTCGTTATGGCGATACCGAGCAGCGGAAAAGCGCGCGATACCTGACTGCCCGTACCGCGGCTTTCATAAAAAAACCGGTACATTAACGCCGCCGCATAAGAGGCGGCAAGCGATGCCAACAGAGCCGTTGCGAACAACGACAAATTCATATGCTCCGACACTTGCTGCAGGCCACCCATAGCCTCCAACATGGATACTCGTTTCATTCGCTAAACCCTCCATTGAGTATGGCATGCATAAATTGGCCGTATTTTGAGAAACTGCGCAGTTTGAAACCCGCCCGAAACAGGCAACCGGTCCATTCCCATTCTATGTGTGTTGGACTTTTAATTTCGCAGACAACCGCATCGGTCGTAATTTGTCCGCTGTCCTGCAGCACATCGCCGTTGATTCGGCCGATATGCAGATTAGTATCCAGACATATCCGGCTGCCGCTATGCGGGCAGACAAACCGATGGCGGTGATAGCGGATGCTTACGGTCGGAACCAGATCGGCCGGAAGGTTGATCCTTGCCGCGGCGGCATTTTCGTACAAAAGCGATTGTATCACGGAATCGTGAAGATCCGCAGTTTCAAGCAGGCTTCGTCGCGCGGCGAACGCCATGCGGTCCTTGTCGCGAGCGCTGCCGATGCGGTTTTTGACTTCCAGAAAAGCTTGTGTTTTTGAATCGGGCAACAGGCCGGTTCCCGGATACCAGCGAATACGGTGTTTACGTTTCAACCCGCTTCCATCAGCCTTATCCCAGTATGCGGAAAACTTGTGGTCGTCGAAGTAGATACTCTCAATAATACCCACCGAATGCCGCGAATCGGATAGGCAATAGTGATTCAGGATATCCAGACAAAGATCAAAACCAACCGACGAACCAACGAATTTTCGTTCCCTGGTATATCCACGCATTCTCCAATTCCTGCTTGTACGGCATCATCGCCTATGCGCCAGCGCAATGCCATGTGAATAAAAATCAGGGATGCGGCAAGAACGATGGCATCAAGGCCAGGTTACCATGGAAACATTGCTGCGCTCGTTAATCGTACGATCGGCGGTTCGCGCCGGCGTAGATACCATAAAACCGTATGTTTCACCGGAGCGTGGTGTCCAGGTGTTCAGCGGTGCACGCGGGATATGTCCGCCGGTCCCTCTCACGGACGCGGCGGACTTGGCTGTCTGACCGGTGCGCATCCAGTCGAAAGTGGCGGCATGCCAGGTCCCGTTGACCTGCACAAACACCCAGCAGTTGCCGTTCAGCGGTCCGCCATCACTGGCCCGGGTCCTGGTGGTGGGCCACACTCTCGCTTTGTCATACGGCAGGTTTATCATCCCTCCCCCGACACTTGCGTTTAACGTTGCAGTCCTGGACCATCCGGAAACATTCGTATCCAGCCAAACAACACCGGAAAGCGATATTGCATCGGAGCCACCGCCGCCGCCGCCCGTTCCGCCGTCATTGGCCGTCTCGTTCCCGTTTTCGTCGACTGATGTCGTGCCGTTATCCGGGCTGGCATCAACGCTGATGTCGTTGGCGGTTTCGCAACCCAAAACGGCCAGCAGGCAAAGCAATAGAACAGACTTCAATGTTATCGAACCGATAGATTTTATCATAGCGCTCCCCTTTATTCCTTTTTCTGGTGAATGGCGATGTGTTAGAGATCGTTGTTGACAAGGTGACAATTCATAAAATTTCCAGCCCTGCGCTGAGGCAAAAATCGTTTTACAGCATCAGTGCCCTTAAATAAGGGGCGGATAATATCAAACCAGAAGGTTCTTGTCAAACAGGAAAAATACGGCACCTGAAGACTGAAGACCGAATACCGAAGAAAAAACATGAAGATCGTGACGATGATCGTGACGACGATAACCGGTCACGGATCTTGCTGGCCACGGATGCCTCTCAAGATCCTTTTGTGGCGTCTTTCGTGGGACGGGATGGCATCCCGTCCTACAGCGGCCGCAAATCGGTGGGCGAAT
>PWZG01000039.1 GCA_003567575.1 PVC group bacterium
ACATGCCTGGGAGGAAGCAAAGCGCAACTTGGAGCGCAAACGTCCACAGTGGCTTGACAGTTTGGAACGTTTGCGTCATGACTTGGTATTCAGTATGCGGACGAGCCAAGAGGCCATCCCGTATTTATGCCTCAAAGATCAGCCGATTCTTGGTGGAGCAATTGCTGCTAAATGTACGCACTTGTGGACCGGCGACAAACGTCATTTTGGTCACCTGTATGGCCGTGTTATCGCCGGTACCACAGTGGTTTCGGGCATTATGCTGGCGGACGAGATGGCGGCGGCGCGATGGCTGTAAAGAGGGAATGAGGGCGGAATGAATCGGGGCAGAATGATTTAGGACAGAATGATTTCAAGAAAAGAGGCGTTAACTACGAAAGACGCGAAAAGACGCGAACATATCATCCCGCGAAACGCGGTATGATATGTTTTGCAATGGGGACCGACAATTATCTTTTCCCGAAAACACACACGTTTTTTCGTGTGCCTTCGTGTTCAGCGGTTAAGCGGGTCGGGTAAGGGTATCCGAGTAAGGGTGGCGGTTAAGGGATCGAGTAAGGGTGCGTTGAAGTGTTGGAAACAAAGGGGAATTAGGGGAATTAGGGACAGACAATTTGTGGGTTCCGCCGGACCGGAACGATGTCAGGATCCTGAAGTGGAAAACAACAGGGACCGTTGTCACCCAAAGAGCCTGCAATCTACCTGTCGGGTGTCGCTGACCTCTGACATCTGGGTTGCGGGCGAAGCCCGCCTTAGATGTTAAGATGTCACCCTGACGCGACGCGGCAGTTCAAGAGGATCCGATTCGGTCCACAATCTTTTCCGCGCCTTTCATCCATTTTCCACCAGCAGCGCTTCCGCGGTTTTAGGGAAGTTCTCGTCGAAAAAGAACCTCATGGGGCGCAGACCTCATAGGGTGCCTCCTCGAAGCGTGACAATTGCCCGCCGAAGTCGATTGCGGCGAGTACGTCCTCCCTGGAGATGTTGGGATAGTCCTCGATGATATCCTCAATGGTGTCACCCGATCCCAACGCCCCAAGTATATTCCCGACAAGAACGCGGGTTCCCCGAATCACCGGCTTCCCGTGGCAAACGTTTGGGTTGATTGAGATTCTCTCATTCATGATGCAATGCTCCGATCTGGGACGATTTCAGATACTATAGATCCACCTGTCGGGATACCCCATTTCTGTCAGTATACATCAGGCCAACAGTGTTGTTGACCGGACTGCATTTCCTGCCGACCTCCTATGGTAACGCAGCAATAGTACCGAGAAGAATTAGGGACAGGGAATTGGTCGGTACGATCCGAAAATTATTCTGCCTATATCAGGACGGACCCAGCGGATGGGCGCGGGCTTTTGAAGAATTATGGCAGAATGATTTTGGACAGAATGATTTCAAGAAAAGAGGTGTTAACTACGAAAGACGCGAAATACGCGAATATATCATCCCGCGAACGCGGTGTTGACACCTGATACGTATCAAGGTACACTGGTCTCATGATAATTAATTTCCGTCATCGTGGTCTGGAAAGATATTTCACAAAGGGAATAAAGGCCGGCATCCAGGCCAAGCATGAGAATCGGCTCCGGTTGATACTTGCCCGCCTGCATGCGTCTGCGTCTGCACAGGACATGGCCTTGCCGGGTCTCAATTTGCACCCGTTGAAGGGTAAAAGAAAAGGAACATGGGCTGTTACTGTTAGCGGGAATTGGCGGATCACGTTCGCATTTGACGGAGCAGATGCAATTGATGTTAACTACGAAGATTATCATTAGGAGGAAATGATTATGAGAATGTACAATCCGCCCCATCCGGGCGAAGTATTGCGGGAGCTATGTCTTAAGCCGTTGGGTATTTCCGTAACCGATGCGGCCAAAGCACTTGGCATTGCCAGAAAGACCCTTTCGGCTATTCTTAACGGCCACTCAGGCATCAGTCCCGAAATGGCAATCCGTCTCGGAAAAGCCTTCGAGACCACTCCGGAAAGCTGGCTGAATCAGCAGGTTCAGTATGATCTTTGGGAAGCCGAGCAACGCCCTACGAAAATACACGTCAAGAAAATGGTGGCAGCATAACATACGCGAAAAGGACAGGTGACGGGAAATTAGGGGAATTAGGGACAGGCAATTTGTGAATGGCGGCAAGCTACGAGCTGCACAGGACAAGGAAGATGCTGAAACAAGGCGTTTTCTGGAGCCGGCGGTCCCCCGCCGGATAAAAGCAGCATTATCAAGCGCAAAAACAGGAAAACGGCGGAGGACCGCCGTCTCCAGGGAGCCTGATGACATGCTGTCGGTGGACGCGTACGGCGACGCTTACGGACGACGACGGAATTCGGACAGAAAATTTTACCATTTTCCCCTAATCATTCTGCCCACATTTTGCGGGTTTAACCCGACTTGATTCAGCCAAGGATTCGATTAAGCGTCGCGGTGGCCGATTGCGCATGTTGCAATGCCTGCGCGGTATCATCCGTGGTGTATTCCATGGTCGGGATGAAGTCGATGTCGCCGTAAAAGCTGAATTCCCGTTCTTTACGAAGATCCTTGGAAGCCTTGGCTAGAGCCGCCAGCCGATCGCTGCATTTGCGCAAATAACCTTTCGCCAATTCATCGGTCGTCATAGCGTAACCACTTCGCCGGGATGGAAATCCGGCTTGTAATCCCAGTAATAGCCGCCCTTATACCAACGGCGGGTTGTACCGAGCTGTTTCATTCTGGCGCGTAAACCGTCTTTATCGAACCACAGGAGGAGATGATCCGTCATCCCCAGAAAAAAGCGGACTACCGGCTTGAAATTCAGACGGTGTTTTGAATACCGGCGCGAGGACTGGCACAGGAACCTTCGATCCCCAGAGCGCCGCACGGGCGGCATGCGTCGCCTCATCGACCGGATCGATCTGACGGCAACGACGTCCCCGTCCATCCGGTAATTCATTGGCCACCACCAAAAGATCGATATCGGATTGCGGTGTCGCCGTTGCTTGAGCCCAGGAACCGAATACGGCCAAACTGACCAGGTTGCCGCCGTAAACCGCGCGGCAAGATGTCAGCAATGTTTCATAAAAAGTATCCGATAAAGAGCGCATCACGTCGAATCCATTTCAGAAAAAAGGGGCGGACGGCATCGACAATGATGTCAGAGCGCTGCGGGAACCCGCATGACTGCATTGCTGCAAGACCCGATTTTGAAGTTTTGCCAGTAGTGGCGGATTTTGCGTGACCAAGCCAACGGGGCCGAGTGAGTTGTGCATCGGTGGACGATCACGGCGACGATAGCGGACAACGAGTATGATTTTCTGAATCGTAATCCGTTCTCGCCTGCCTGTGCGTGCCGCACGCAGACAGGGCCCGACGTGCGCTGGGGAAGCCGACCTCGGGTCCGGACGTCGCCCTCCGGGCACCGGCGGGCACGCGAGGTCGGGGCATAGGATGCCGAGGTCGGGCCGACCTCGGCCACAAAGAGCCGTGAAACATGATCTCCGCAAAGCGATGCCGTTCTTGCCTTCGATATTGGACGTTCGCCTCGGCCGAAGGATTAAGGGACAGGCAATTTAGTGCCCCAGGGGGGACTGCAGACTGCAGACCACAGACTGAAGACTGTCCGTACTGAATGGGTGATGCACGTCGTTGAGATTGAACTTAATTGGATTGCTTTATTCCGATGAATTGCCCAGCCAGCGCGTAAATTTGTTCAGCGGCGCTAATGGCAGCCTCGGCATCGCCGGCGCTGAAGGCTTCAGAGGGCGTCATCTCGGGCAACCCATTCGGATAACGGGTAGGAATGTAGAGTTTGTCCAACTGACGCGCCGGTTCACGGGCGGGAAGGAACGCCTGGCCGACAAGGTTCCCCGGTAAACCGTCAACCAGTTTGGCGACACTGTAACCCCACGGATCAAGGTCCAGCGAAAACCAGCAAGCTTTCATGGCTTTTTCCGCGGACTGTTGCGCCTGAAAGCAGGCCCATTCATAATGAGATGATGCGGCGCTGGACTTGGCGGCGGCAATATCGGACTGGGCCTGCGCCAACCACCGTCGCGCTTCAACGTTTACTCTTTCAACGCTCATAAGCAACGATCCCCTCTTTTAATATCTGCTGTATGAATGGACGGTTGGACATTGCGGAAAATTCCGCGGGGGTATAAACGAGTACATCGGTGGCCAGACCGGTCCGGTCATAAACGCCACGCATGTATCGGTCTAGACGGTCGATGAAACGGCGGTCGGTGTTTTCGATGAACACCGCATCCACATCCGAATGACGGGTTGCGGTGTTCCTTGCGAACGATCCGAAAACAATGGCCTTGAGCGCGCCTTGTTGAGACGCCGTTTCGCGAACAGCCTGGAACACGCGATTTCTAATGGACTGGTCGGAGGTTACGGTTTGCATGCCTTTGATCATACCAAGAACTGTTCAGTATACACAAAATCAAGGTAACTGTTCAGGTAGCCCGGCGATTGGCCTGTTTTGGGCGAAGTAAGTCGGGCATTCCTGCCTGACACGACAACCAGTTCAGGAAAGTCAGCCAGGAATGACTGACTTACCAGGGCTAC
>PWZG01000112.1 GCA_003567575.1 PVC group bacterium
CCCTCTCCCTCTGGGAGAGGGCCGGGGTGAGGGTTGGCGAAGCCATTAGATTAAATAGAATCTCAGGGGGAACTAAATGCAACATCATATCGATCAAAAAATGTTTCATGTGGAAATCTTGACGCCCAAACAGAATTCGGTGAAATTGGAGGACGATCTCGAAAAATTCGCCGTCAAATTCCAAACGGTTGTCGATCATGGATATATCGCCTGTATAACCGACAACCCCATGGGTATGCTGAGTTTCCAGGCGACCGAAATTCTGCCGGAACTTGAATTGGCGACGCCCGCCGAACAAGTGCTGATTCATTTGAACACGTTCCATACGAAACCGGCGCTGGATGAAATCCTGACCAAAAGCATCGATTTGGGATTGAAATATCTACTTATCATCTCCGGCGACGGCAGTGAGCGACTGCCCAAGCTGACGCCGGAATCGATTGGCGCGCCGGTGAATACCGTGACATCGGTGGAACTGCTGGATTATATACGCCGTGAATATCCCGGTCGCTTCAATTGCGGAGTGGCGTTCAATCCGTACGAGCCGCCGGATCACGAACTGGAAAAAATGCGCCGCAAAATTGACGCGGGCGCCGAGTTTATCATTACCCAGCCGGTTATCGGACGGGACGAACGCGTGCTGCAATTGAAGGATTTCGGTGTGCCGGTTATTATAGACGCCTGGATGTCGAAAAAACTACACTTGCTATCTGAATGCGTCGGTTATACCATTGCTGAAGACACGCCGTACGATCCGCTCGGAAATTTGCGAGACTTGAGACGGTATTATCCGGATTGGGGCATTTATCTGGCGCTGCTGGGTTTTAAAACCCAATTGCCGCTCCTTTCCGAAATCTGGACGACGCCATAGATCTTGCGCGATGAGCGTACGGCGGATAACCAAACTTCTGACAACAACGTTAATTGCAAAGGATGGTTTATGACCGCTCGAATACTTGACGGCAAACGCATTGCCGCCGAAATGCGTGAGGAGATGCGCCGGGAGGTTGCCGGCCTCGCGGCCCGCCGGATCGTTCCAGGCCTGGCTGTGGTGCTCGTGGGCGACGATCCGGCGTCGCGGTCGTACGTTGCCGCCAAGGAAAAAGCATGTGCCGAAGCCGGTATGTTTTCCGACGATAACCGGCTTCCGGCGACGACCACACAGGACGAATTGCTTGCGCTTATCGCACGGCTGAATCGCGATCCACGTATCCACGGAATTCTGGTGCAATTGCCGTTGCCGCGCCATATTCAAGAGGATGCCGTGCTGCTGGCCATCGATCCGGACAAGGATGTGGACGGGTTCCATCCGGTCAACGTAGGGCGCATGATCGCCGGGCAACGGACGTTTCTTCCATGTACGCCGCACGGCGTCCTGCATATGCTGGCGCGCAGCGGCATAACCATCGAGGGCTCGCATGCCGTCATCGTCGGACGCAGCCAGATCGTCGGCAAACCGCTGGCCAATCTGCTGATGCGTAAGGATACATTGGGCAATGCAACGGTGACAGTATGCCATACCCGTAGCCGGGATATCGCGGCGCTGACCCGTCAGGCGGATATTGTTGTCGCCGCTGCCGGCCAACCGAATACGATTACGGCGGACATGGTGCGCGACGGCGCCGTAGTCATCGATGTCGGAGTAAACCGGGTTGCCGATGCCACCCGCAAAAGCGGATATCGTCTCGTCGGCGATGTCGATTTCGAGGCCGTAAGCAAAAAAGCCTCATGGATTACGCCGGTTCCCGGCGGTGTCGGCCCGATGACGATCACCATGTTGCTTTATAACACGATCGAATCAGCACGGCGTCACGCATGAAATCAGTAGCATCCCATAGGGATGCGGAATGTCGGAATGATGGAAACTGATGCAAATCCAACGATTACGTTTTCAGCGTTAGGCATCGCACCCATTTTCCATTGCATCTTTCCACCCCGCTTCCACTGGCAAATCAACCGGGGACGAGAGTGAAGGCGCGGTTCTTCGGTAGTGGCCGCGACGCCTTGGGTAAAAGCTATTGGCTGACGGCCATTCTGGCGCTTGCGTCAATTATGGGTATGGGGTTTGTGAGCGGATGCCGTCGCGATGATGCGCCGAAGACGGCGCCGGAACCGGACGCAGCGTTTGTAGCGGTGACATTTGCGCACGGTTTAAAAGCATTGACCAATGTGATGGCCTTTGCCGATACACCGACGGGACGGTCGGGCAGGATAACGCATGAAGGTTTGTATCCCGATCCGGTTGTGAGCAACGGCTGGACGGAGGTTGCCGGATTGCGCGGACCGGGATGTATCCAGCGCATCTGGAGCAATGCCGATCCGACACTGCAATGGCGCTTCTATTTCGATAACGAGCCATTGCCGCGACTGGAACTTGGAACACGGGAATTATTCGGCGGCGAAATACCTTTTATGCCGCCGTTGGCCGATTCGGTCAATGGCGGCCGGGTAACGTATGTGCCGTTACCCTATGCGCAATCGTTACGCATCGCGATAGGCGGCGCCGATACGGCAACGCTTTCAAACACATCCGTCCAAGTCGATTATCGTGCGTACGATGCGGAGGATGTAACCGTGGAATCTTTTCGTGGCGAATTAAGTGCGTACGAACGTGCGATCTTAGATAACGTGCGCAACGCATGGCAGGATATGACCGGTCTCCTGCGTGACGCCGGCGATGCGTGCGGACCGTCGCAAGCACACTATCTGCGGCCCGGCGAAACCGTGGTCTGGCTGGACGAACAGGGACCGGGAACTCTGCGGGCATTCCGGTTGCGCTTGACGTTTCCCGACGAATTAACCGTGTTGGACAGGGCTCGCATGCTGCGGGCGCTGGTTCTTCGCTTTACCTGGGATGACGCCGGATATCCGTCGGTCGATGTTCCGTTAGGCGATTTTTTCGTGAATGCCGTGCGGCCAAGCCGATTCGCGTCGTTGCCGATGGGATACGTCGACGGCCGCTATGTCTGCCGGTTCCCGATGCCGTTTCAACGGGCAGCACGCGCGGAATTGCGAAACGACGGTAAAGCACCGGTCATACTGCATGCGGCCGGACGGCTGGACAACCGACCCATGCCGCGGCGCCGACGCAACTATTTTCATGCCGGCTGGCAAACGATGACGGATGATGAAGGCGATTTCGATGTATTGCAGACGGGACTGCCCGGGACCGCCGGTCTACCGACCGGCGCCATTGAGGAGACCGACGGCAATGGTTTGCGTACGGCGGCATCCGGTCATCTGGCGGGAACCATGCTGCATATCACCGGGATGTCGAACGATGCATGGCCGATATTCGACGCAATCGATACGGTCACGTTGTACGACGAAACTCATACCGTGTTGAGAGGAACCGGACTGGCAGCGGCGTTCAATGCCGGCGGATGGTCTCCCGGTTTGTTCCATCAACCCATGGCCGGCCTGGTGGAGACAGCGCCGATTCGGGCACAAGGCTATCGCTGGTTTCTAACGGATCGCGTGCCGTTCGAAAACGGAATCGATTATCGTTGGACGTTTGCGCATACGCCACCGGCGCGCCGGTCGCTGGCTGCCACTGCGTACTGGTATCAGTCGCGGCCGCAACCAGTGAATGAATTGCCATCGTTACCGGAACGACAACCTCCGGCCGACCCGTTGGACAAGCTGACGATCATGTGTGCGCTTTTCGAGATCGAACGTATCGGTCATGACGATGAAGCGCGCGATCGGGCCGTCGAATATTACGAACGCTATCCGAATTCGATTATGGCGGACTTTCTGCGTATCCGGGCATTGGCATACGAGGAACGGTTGTCGGGATATGCCAAGGTCAAGGATCTTTACGAAACGATTTTGCAGCGTGTCCGGGGAACCGCCGTGGGCCGGGAACTGGACCGGCTGAAATGGTTTCACGGCGGCAAGGATCACGGTCTGTTCGCGACGCAGATCAACGGTCGGTTCCGGTCCTATCTTAATGGCGAGCGTGTTGAGCAAGGCGATAATCCCACCGCGCTGGTAGCCCGTCCCGTCCGGCTGCAACCAGGAACCAATGTGATAACGGTCAAAGTCGTTCCCAATAAACCCGATGCCTGGATGTCGTTGTATCTGCAAACGCATTATACCAATATTGTTTCCGGTAAGGATTGGGAATTCGCGCGAAGCAAACCGTCGGATTGGCCGGCCGCCGATTGCCCTGAAACCACATGGTATCCGGTCGCCGAAGTCCAGCGCTTTCCCTTGCCGCGCTGGTGGCGGTTGACTCCCAATATCTTCCCTTATATGCAAAGCGGAAATCAACTGGTA
Organism: PVC group bacterium; assembly: GCA_003567575.1. Taxonomy (GTDB): domain Bacteria; phylum Verrucomicrobiota; class Kiritimatiellia; order CAIKKV01; family PXCX01; genus PXCX01. The sequence goes on from PWZG01000112.1 coordinate 4,282, forward strand.
TTGCCCTGGCGGGGACCGGGATGGACCGAACCGCCGTTCGAAGAAACGTATTTCCGGAAAACATTCGTATTGCCCGGCGATATCGAGGCGCCTGACAAACCGCTGCCCAAACCGGTTTTGATACCGGAGAAACTCCCTGACAGATAGATTTTCGACTTGACTATAATCTCGCGAAAGCGTAAATTTATATCCGTTATGAAGCGATCCGGAATACCGACGGCGATGACAGCAACAAGAATGACAACAGCGGTTGTTGTACCAGGCGGACAGCTTTTGCGCATCCCGCGCTTGAGACTGTCCGGTCCAGGGGGATTTTATCGACGGAAGAATTGGTAGTTAACGAACCATTTGTATGAACGAAAAATCCCACCCCGGCCTCGGAGGTGGTTTTTTTTTGAAGTGAGGAGACAAGAATGCGAACCGGAGCACAATGTATAATCGATGGATTGCAGCAGGCGGGTGTCGACCGTATATTCGGTATTCCCGGCGGAACAGTGCTGGATATTTTCGCCCTTCTTTATCATGCGCCAGTCGGATTCGTCCTGGCGCGACATGAACAGGGCGCCGTTCACATGGCGGACGGCTATGCCCGCGCTTCGGGCAAGACCGGCGCCTGTATCGTCACGTCCGGACCGGGCGCAACCAATGCCGTGACCGGTCTGGCGACAGCCAATATGGACGGTGTGCCGCTCGTCTGCATTGCCGGACAGGTGCCGTCCAGCATGATCGGCAATGATGCATTTCAGGAAGCGGATACAACCGGTATTACCCGAGGAATCACCAAGCATAATTATCTGGTGCGCGATGTGGACGATCTGCCGCGCGTTATGTGCGAAGCATTCCGGTTGGCCTCGGAAGGCAAACCCGGACCGGTTCTGATCGATGTTCCCAAGGATATTCAACGAGCGCAAACGGACGTGGTATGCGACGGGAAAACCGGGATTCGTGGCGCCAAACCGTTGCCGGATTGCAATCCCGGCATTGAGGCCCTGGCGGACGCGTTGAACCGGGCACGCAAGCCGGTGTTGTTCGTGGGTGGCGGCGTGATTGCCGGCGACGCGTCGGCGGAGCTGCTGGCCGTGGCGCATAAGGCACGGATTCCGGTGACGACGACCCTCATGGGGCTGGGCGCGTTTCCGGAAACCGATCCGCTGTCTTTGCGAATGCTGGGCATGCACGGCAGTGTGGCCGCCAATCGCGCCGTCAGCGCGTGCGATCTGCTGGTCTCGGTCGGCGCCCGTTTCGACGATAGGGTAACAGGTAAAATCGATGAATTCGCGCCACATGCCGTGATCGCGCACATCGATATCGATCCGTCGGCGATCTCCAAGAGCGTGGCCGTGCGAATCCCGGTTGTCGGCCATGTCAAAACGGTGCTGACACGTCTGCTGGAACGGTTGGAACCCGTGACGCAACGCGAATGGATCAACGAGATTGCCGCCTGGCAGGAAGCTTATCCGTTTTCCTATGAAGTCGAAAACGGAAAACTGGCGTCGCAATATGTTGTCGAATCCATTTATCACGCAACGCGCGGCGCGGCGACGATCGTAACCGATGTCGGCCAACATCAGATGTGGGCGGCACATCATTATAAATATACGCAACCGCGTTCGTTTATCAGTTCCGGCGGTCTGGGTACCATGGGGTTCGGGCTGCCGGCCGCCATCGGCGCCCAGTTCGCGTGTCCCGACCGTACCGTGGTGCTGATTGCCGGCGACGGCAGTATCCAGATGAACTTCCAGGAACTGGTGGTCGCGGTCGAACACCGATTGCCGATCAACGTGGTCGTGCTCAACAACGGGCATCTCGGAATGGTGCGGCAATGGCAGGAAATGTTTTATAGCCGGGAATATTCCGCGACACGCCTCGGTCAAGGCGAACGCGGCAAGAACGAACGGATTGTTCCCGGTGATAAAGATGTTTACCTTCCGGATTTCGTTAAACTGGCCGAAGCCCATGGCGCCGCCGCCATGCGCGTGCATACGCCCGATGCGTTGCCTTCCGCGCTGCGTGATGCCATCGCGACCGACGGCCCCGTGCTGGTCGAGTGCATGGTCAAACCGGATGAAAATGTTTACCCGATGGTGCCGCCCGGCGCGTCACTGACGGAAATGGTGCATAGTATGGCCTGAATCATCAGAACAGGGGGAACAGATATGAAAAAACATACGCTTACTCTGAATGTCGATAATCAACCCGGCGTGCTGGCGAGGATCGTCGGACTGATATCCGGTCGCGGCTATAATATCGAGACGCTTAACGTCGGGCCCACCCAGAATCCGGAAGTATCCCGGATGACGATGCAGGTTCCCGGCGATGACCGGGTGCTCGAACAGGTCACCCGGCAACTGGCGAAACTCGTCGATGTACGCTCCGTGATCGATCTGACCAAGCGCAATTTTGTTAATCGCGAGCTGTTGCTGATAAAAGTTGCCGCACCCCGCGAATGCCGCTCGGAAATCATCGAGCTGGTGGGATTGTTCGACGGCAAAATCATTGCGGTCCATAACGCTGAAATGGTGCTTCAGGTGGCCGGCGACAAGGATAAATTGCACGCGTTGCTTGCCCTGCTCGAACCGATGGGCATTCTGGATCTGGTACGCACCGGGGTGATCGCCATCGAAAACGAGTCCTGCAATCGGGGAGCCGATGATGAATGATGCGCATGTCATGATCTTCGATACGACATTGCGTGACGGCGAACAATCGCCGGGCGCCAGCCTCAATCATCGCGAAAAACTCGAGATCGCACACGCCTTGGCGCAACTGCGAGTGGATGTCATCGAAGCCGGTTTCCCGGTGGCGTCGCCCGGCGATTTCCTCGCCGTCAACGATGTCGCCCAGCAAGTCAAAGGCCCGATCATTGCCGGGCTGGCCCGTTGCGTCAAGAAGGATATCGAATGTTGCGCCGAAGCCCTGGCGCCCGCGTCGCGCCGCCGCATCCATGTGTTCCTGGCTACATCGGCCATTCATCGAAAGTATAAATTGCACAAGGCGCGCGACGAAATACTGCGTCAGGCCGTGGAATCCGTGCAATATGCGCGCCGTTTCTGCGACGATATCGAGTTCAGCCCCGAAGACGCTTCCCGTACCGAACCCGATTTCCTTGCCCAAGTCGTCGAGGCCGTCATCGACGCCGGCGCCGGTACGGTAAATATACCCGATACCGTCGGATATGCGATCCCATCAGAATTCGGACGCCTGATCGCATACCTCCATGAAAACGTTCCGAATATCGGCCATGCCGTGATCAATGTACATTGTCATAACGATCTGGGACTCGCCGTCGCCAATTCGTTGGCGGCGGTTCAAAACGGCGCCCGCGGCATCGAATGCACCATTAACGGATTGGGGGAACGCGCCGGTAACTGTGCGCTTGAAGAAATTGTGATGGCCTTGCATACCCGCCGCGATCTGTTTCATCTCGATACCGGAATCGCAACGCGCGAGATACACCGCATCAGCAGGCTCGTCAGCCGCATGACCGGAATGATGGTTCAGCGCAACAAGGCCATCGTGGGCGCAAATGCCTTTGCCCACGAGGCCGGCATCCACCAGGACGGTATTCTCAAGAACCGCAGTACCTATGAAATCATGAGTCCGCAAGATATCGGTATGGAAAGCGGTGAACTGGTGCTGGGCAAGCATTCGGGACGTCATGCCTTCCTTCATCATCTCGACCGGATGGGAATACGCCTGACCGGCGCGGAACTGGACCGCGCCTACGAACGGTTCGTCGCATTGGCCGACAAGAAGAAAACCGTTTATGATGATGACCTGATCGCCATCGCACGCGACGAAATGCTCGAATACGCAGCAGTATACGAAATGGAGTACCTGCACGTTTCGACCGGAAACCATGCCGTACCCACCGCTACCGTCAGGTTGCGTAAATCCGGCGAGACGCTACAGGACGCCGCCTGTGGCGACGGCCCAATTGATGCCAGCCTCAAGACGATCGATCGTATGACCGGAATCCAGGGACGCTTGCTCGATTTTTCGTTGCAGTCCGTTTCCGTCGGGAAAGATGCCATGGGGGAAGTCAGCGTCCGTGTCGATTTCGGCGATTGCGTGCTCAGCGCCAAGGCCGCCAGCACCGATATCGTTGAAGCGGGCGCCAAGGCATACCTGTTTTGCGTTAACCGCCTGCTCAGCATCCGTGAGACTGAAACGACGGGAAAAACGGTGGCCGATCCGACGGCGGACGCGCCGCCGGAACTAAACCGTTCCGCGGAGGAAACATCATGACAAGCCAGACAACATCGTTCTCGGGAAAAACCGTTCCCTATGCCGTATTGGGGCATCCGATCGGTCATACCCTGTCGCCGATCATGCACCAGGCCGCGTTGGACCATTTGAAGATGAATGCCCGCTATCTGGCTTTCGATGTGGAGCCCAACCGGCTGCCGGCCGTGATGGATGCCATGCACGACATGGGATTCAACGGCGTTAACTTGACCGTGCCGCTCAAAGAGGTGGCGTTTCGCGCGCTGACCGCGCTTGACCAAGGCGCCGCACGGCTGGGCGCCGTTAATACACTGGTCCGGACCGATGACGGATGGCGAGGGCATAATACCGATGGCGACGGATTTATCGCTGCATTGCATGAAGCGTTCGCAATCGATCCGGCTGGACGTTCCGTGTTCGTGTTCGGCGCCGGCGGCGCCGGCCGCGCCGTCGCCTTGACGTGCGCCGTCAACGGTGCGCACCGGATCGTTTTGGCCGACTTGGATATGGTGCGCGCCCGCGATGTGGCGGACGAAATCCGGCGTTGGTCGCCGGAGGTCGCCGTAGATTGCGTGGCGCCGTCCGATCCGGCATTGCGGACGACGGCCCAGGAAGCGGATCTGATCGTTCAGGCATCCCCGGTCGGGATGAAACCGGACGATACGCCGGCGCTGGCGACGGCGGCGTTTCACGACAGGCAATATGTTTATGATTTAGTCTATATGTTCCCCGAAACCGTAACAATGCGCGCCGCCGCCTCTGCCGGCGCGCGGACCGCCAACGGATTGGGCATGCTGCTGCACCAGGGTGCGCTGGCATTGCGGTTGTGGACCGGCGTCGAAATCCCGGTTGATATCATGCGAAACGCGTTGGAATATGCCGTCTACGGCGGACAACCGCCGTCCTGATCCGAAAGGAACATGTCATGCCCGTCTATCCCGTTCAATACGATGTGTTTTTAACCGTCCTTATATTCGTATGGGGCGCCTGTATCGGTAGCTTCCTGAATGTATGTATTTATCGGATACCGGCCGGCATGTCGGTGGCTACGCCTCGATCGCATTGTCCCCACTGCCGTACCATGATTGCATGGTACGACAATATCCCTCTGCTAAGTTACCTGTGGTTGCGCGCGCGTTGCCGTCATTGCAAGGTGTCTATCGCACCGCGGTATTTCGGTGTGGAACTATTGACGGCGCTGCTGTTTCTGGCTGTCTGGTTTAAGTTCGGGTTCGACCCCGGACCGCGCATGTTGGGGCTCGCGCCCGTTACCGCGTTACGCCTGATCCCAATCTACTGGCTGGTTGTGTCGGGCCTGGTGCTGGCGACGTTTGTCGATCTCGATCACATGATTATTCCCGATCGCATCAGTATCGGCGGTATCGTAGCCGGAATCGGGCTAAGCGCCCTCGTGCCGGCATTGCATGATGTCGAAACGGTATGGCCGGCGCTGGCACGCGCCGGCGCCGGCGCGGCCACCGGCTTTCTATCGCTATGGGCGATCGCCTTGTTCGGACGATTCCTGTTTAAAAAAGAGGCCATGGGATTCGGCGACGTTAAGTTGATGGGCGCCCTGGGCGCGTTCTTCGGAGTTTACGCGGTCTTTTTTATCTTGTTTGTGTCGTCACTGGCCGGCTCAATCATCGGCGTGGCACTGATTGCGTTACAGCGTAAAGGATTGCGTGCGCGAATCCCGTTCGGTCCGTTCCTCGCCCTGGCCGCCGTAATGTGGATGCTCTGGGGACCGGTTCTGTGGGAATGGTACGTTTCCCTGATGATACCGCCCGAAATGACCTTTTGATTGCGTTGAAACCAAAAAACAAAAAAAAAGTTGCTTTTTGCGCGAATAACCGTTATCTTGTCGGGGTGACGGGATAGTGAATGCGCGCCAATATGGGGTGTAGGTGACGTGCAAGGTATGGCGTCGCCGCCATGTTTTATCCGAAGGAATCGGAACCCCTGGGGCGCCGGATCCCGACACGGTAACGGGAAAAGTCGGGTATGTCGAAAAAACTGTATATTGGGAATCTGTCGTTCAACACCACCGAAGAAGAATTGAAGGATTACTTCGCCCAGGCCGGACAAGTCGAAAGCTGTAGTATTATCATGGATAAATTCACGCAGCGTTCACGCGGATTCGGGTTTGTTGAAATGAGTACGCCGGAAGAAGCGCAGAAGGCCATGGAAGAATTCGACGGCAAAGATCTTGATGGTCGCGGTTTGCGGGTTAATATCGCCAAGCCCCGCGAAGATCGCCCGCCACGCGGCGAAGGCGCGCACCGATAAATCGGTACGGGAATAGGGTCAGGATTATTCCGTCAGGGATTTGTTTTGGCCCGTGTAATGTTGAATAATTATTTTTCGCCATGGTCAGAGATCTGGCGGCGACGCGAGCTGGTAGCGTTACTTGCCGTCCGCAATCTGAAAATCCGTTACAAGAATGCGACTCTGGGCTTCGTTTGGTCGCTGCTCGGGCCGCTGTTTCTTATCGTGATTTATGCTGTGTTTCTCGGCATTCTCCGATTCGCGATTGACCTTCATATCCTGATCGTCGGGATTATCGCATGGCATTATCTGTCTACATGTACCCACGATAGTTTGCATGCGGTCATGGGGAATGCCAACCTGGTGCGCAAAACGGCTTTCCCACGCCTTATTCTTCCGCTGTCGATGGTCTTGGCCAATACCATCAATTTCCTGTTGTCGGGTTTGGTTCTGGCGGCGTTTCTCATGTTGCGCGGCGTCGTATTCGGCGTTGAAATTATATGGTTGCCGGCTATTCTGCTGACGCATCTGGCGTTCTGTCTAGGAATCAGTTGTTTCATTTCCGCAATCAACGTATTTTTCCGCGATAGCGAACACTTGGTAAGTGTGGCGCTGATGGCTTGGTTTTTTCTCACGCCGGTGATCTATCCGGTCTCTCTCGTCCTCGACCGCGATTTGCCGTCGCTGGTAACTTATGCCTATTTCGCCAATCCGATGACGGGCATAGTTTCCGCGTACCGGACGGCCTTGCTTGGCGAACCATTCCCTTTTTTCCGTACGGCACTATTCTCGTTCGCCATCGCCTGGCTGGTATTGCCGCTGGGGATTTGTTTCTTCCAACGTTTACAAGTTCGGTTTGCCGACGAATTATGAATCCGGAATACGCCATCGAGGTACGGGACGTCGCCAAATGCTTTAAATTGGCGCCGCAGGGCGGGCGTACGCTTAAATCGTTGATCGTCGATCGCGCCCGGAACTGGCGGCATTGGCGCGTTAGCCGTGATTTCTGGGCATTGCGGGAGGTCGACTTCCATGTCGTTCGCGGTGAGACGCTGGGTATCATCGGAGCTAATGGCGCCGGGAAAAGCACGTTGTTGTCGTTGCTGGCGGGAACCATGACGCCGACCACCGGATCGGTGGTCTGCCGCGGGACTGTCTCCTCGTTGCTGGAACTGGGCGCCGGATTCCATCCCGATCTTACCGGTCGTGAAAATGTTTACCTCTGGGGCGCCATCCTGGGCTTGTCGCGCCAGTGGATGCGGCAACGTTTCGATGCCATCGTGGCGTTTGCCGAAATGACCGAGTTTATCGATCAACCGGTCAAACATTATTCGTCCGGCATGTACGTTCGTCTTGGATTCGCCGTGGCGGTGGAAGTGGACCCCGATATCCTGATCGTCGATGAAGTACTGGCCGTTGGCGACGCGGTGTTCCAACGGAAATGCCTGGAACGGATGGCGCGGTTCCGTAAAGACGGTAAAACATTGTTGGTCGTCTCGCACGATCTGCAAACCATTCGATCAGTCAGCGATCGCATCCTGCTGCTGGATGGCGGCCGCATTACCGGACTGGGCCGGCCCGAAAGCGTACTGCACACGTATGAACGATGCTGGCGAAAACAGTTTTGCGCGGAACAGGCGCGTGAATGGGGAAGCGGCGAAGCCGCCATCGAGGATGTTGCATTTCTCGACGAAACCGGTAAAGCGGTCGATTGCATCGAGGCCGGAGCCGCACTGCGTGTGCGATTAACGCTGCGGGCGGCATGTTCCATCCAGCGTCCCGTGATCGGGTTTTCCATCTCGGATATCGACGGCCGTGTACTGCATGGCAGCAATACACAAATGGGCAACCGCCAAATCGATGAACTCGCCACCGGTAAGACCGTGGTCGATCTGGTGTTGCGCCGGGTTAACCTTGGCGCCGCCCGTTACCTGTTCTCGTTTTCGGTACATAGCGAAGATCACCGGAAACAATATCATCGCGTCGATAATGCATTCCCGCTGACGATCGATAATCCCGCACCTTTCGAGGGACCCGTGCCCATCGAAAGCGATTGGGAATGGGAGACCTTATGAACGACGAACAGAACATATCGTTGATACGCGCAGCGTTGGATGAAGATATCGGCGCGGGCGATGTAACGACACAGGCCCTGGTCCCGCCGGCGACGCATGGACACGCCGTAATTCTTAACCGTACCCCATGCCGGGTATCCGGCGCCGATATCGCGCGCCAGGTTTTTCTGACCGTCGATCACGATTTGTGCGTGACGATTGAGGCGGCAGACGGCGCAGCTTTGCCGGCCGACAGCAGAATTTTGGCGGTCAGCGGCCGGGCGGCATCCATTCTGACCGCCGAACGCGTCGCGTTGAATTTTTTGCAACGCTTGACCGGAATTGCGACGCTGACCGCCGCTTTTGTCGAACGTACCGCACCCCATGGCGTGATCCTGCTCGATACCCGGAAAACCACGCCCGGCTGGCGACGATTGGAGAAGTACGCCGTCCGTTGCGGCGGTGGCGTCAATCATCGAATGGGCCTTTACGACCGGGTTATGATCAAAGACAACCATCGCCGCCTGTGGGCGGGTGATGCAGTCCGCAGCCTCGCCGATGCCGTGCGTGCCGTCCGCATCGCGTTCCCCGGAATACCGGTTGAGGTCGAAGTCGAAAACGAAGCGGAACTGCGCGACGCGCTCGAGGCCCGCCCGGAATGGGTGTTGCTCGATAATATGCCTCCCGAACAAATGAAGCGTTGCGTGGCGATCAATAACGGAACGACGCGTCTGGAAGCGTCAGGGGGAATTACGCTTGCGAATATCGACGCCGTCGCCGCCAGCGGCGTCGACGCCATATCGCTCGGGTGCCTGACCCATTCGGCGCCGGCCGCCGATCTCTCGCTGGAATTCGAGGACTTTCCCTCAAGACGATCCGCGCCGGCGTTGGCGGAAGAATTGCTGGATTAATTCCCGGCATTCATCCGCCAGAATTCCCGCTACAATGGTTGTGCGATGCAGCATGCCGGGATGATTGGGTATTTGAAAAACCGTGGACGCGGCGCCACGCTGCGGATCGGCTATCCCGAAGACTAAACGGGGAATCCGCGCCAGCGCCAGGGCGCCGGCGCACATGGGGCAGGGCTCCTTGGTGACGTAAAGCGTCGTCCCCGTCAGCCGCCAGTCGCCAAGCGCTTCGGCCGCTTGGGTTATGGCCAGAATTTCGGCATGCGCCGTCGGATCACGCAAGCGCTCCACCTGATTGTGCGCTTTGCCAATTACGACCTCGCCCTGCACGAGTACGGCGCCGATCGGAACTTCGCCGTCGTCGCCGGCAGCCAACGCTTCGCGCAATGCCATACGCATGAAAAAATCATCGATATCCAGTTCGAGGTTTGTCATGGTTGTCGATTCGCTTCAAGACGAACGTTCGCTTCGCTCGGTTGCTTCAAGAGATATGATATCAGGCCACCAGCGGTCGTTCAATGTCATTTTTTCACCCGACACCCGACACCCGACACCCGACACCCGATACCCCGGCGATTCTTCGCCGCTGCCACCCGGAATTAAGCATTGCGACATACGCGGAAATGTCATATACTCAAAGTTGATTTCTTTTGACGCAGTTTCAGGCTTTTGATAATACGGAGAGAAAATGGAACAGAACTCGTTGTTGGTAGCCATCGTGCCACCGCAAGCCTTTGTGCGCGTGCGCGGCCGGGGTTCGTTTCAAGTCAGTCCGGCATTGAAGAAATTCACCGTATCCGCCATGCGGCAAGGGTGTCGTACCTTTATCGTCGACATGCAAGAATGCGAGGGCATGGACAGCACGTTCATGGGTGTGCTTGCAGGGACGGCACTGCGACTGCGCAAGGACGCATGCCCCGGCGAGATCGTCATGCTTAATCTGGATCCAAAAAATATCAGTCTGCTGGAAACCCTGGGGCTGTCGAAAGTGGTGCAAATGGTAAAAACGCCGCTCAGCGACGATCAACGCCGGCTCATCGGATTGCCGCCGGGTGAGCAGGGCGCTATGCAGCGCCTGGAAACCGGCGATCATGACCGGGATACGGCAGCGCGTACCATGCTTACAGCGCATCAGGATTTGATCCGAGCCGATCCCAAAAATCAGCCACGCTTCGAGAACGTTCTGACCTACCTGCAAGAAGAAATGCTCAGGAAAGGGGCGGATACATCCACGGATGGAGAGGAATGAGTTGGGGATACTTGGCATGATCTTTTCCTATTCCTTCGTTTGCACCGTGCTGATGATCGTAGCGCTGTTAATCTTGTTTGTCATGATGCGGCGCCTGCAAATCCAGCGCGACAACTTGTTACAGCAAAAAAGCGTGGTCTTCGGATTCATCCACGATGTCGGCGAATTGTTCGCCGATGTGGAGACCGTGGATGTTCAGCACCTGCTTAAACGCGTGTTGCGCTATGCCATGCGCACCACGTATGCCGGCGCCGGCGCATTGTATCTGGTTGATAAGAGCGGCGATAAACTACAGGCACGGGCTGTTTCCGGCGTCTATCCTCCGCTTGATATGCCGCCGGACGATGCGATTCATAAAGCGTTCAGCAAAACACGGTTTGTCGAGGAAAAAACACGCTCGCATCGTATTGCCATGGGAAGCGGTCTTGTTGGACGCGTGGCCATGGAAGGAACGCCCATGCTGGTCGCCGACGCGGAACGCGATGGACGCGTTCCGCATTATTCGTACGATTACCTGAAAATTCATTCGCTGTTGTTGGTGCCGATGCGTTTCCATAACACGGTCCTCGGCGTTCTGGCCGTCATCAACAAGGTGGACGGCGAACCGTTTGTGCAAAACGATATCAACATGCTGCAGGCGCTCGCCGATCAAGCGTCGGTTTCGATCTATTATGCCAACTTGGGGGAAGCACTCGAAGAGAAACACCGTCTGGACGCCGACCTGAATGTGGCGCGCCATATTCAAACCACGTTGCTTCCCAAAAAACTGCCCGTCGTCGCCGGTGTCGAGCTGGCTGCCTTCAGCGTACCCGCCAGGGAAGTCGGCGGCGACTATTACGACGTCATTATGATCGACGATACACATGTCGGGGTAGCCATCGCCGATGTATCCGGGAAAGGTGTATCCGCGGCGTTGATCATGGCGCTGTGCCGCAGCGCACTGCAAACACATGCGCCGCGATCGCTTAAACCGGCCGAAGTCCTGCGGGCAATCAACAAAACGCTGGCCGGAGATTTGGCGGAAGATTTCTTTATTACCATGCTGTACATGGTTTATAATTGCGCGACACGTGAACTGACGGTCGCACGCGCCGGCCATATCGAGCCCGTCGTGTTCCACGCCCAGGGCGCAGGCAAACCGATTGCCGTCGCAGCGCAAGGGATGGCCATCGGAATCGATGACGGCGAACTGTTCAATACGTCGTTGACGGAAACGACCGTTAAACTGGCGCCCGGCGACACGGTCGTCGGTATCACCGACGGCGTAACCGAAGCCATGGATAGCGGCGGCAACGAATGGGGTATTCTCAATCTGGTGAAAACAACCCAAATGGCATTGATCGACCATGGCGACGCCGAGGCGGTTACCCATAAAATCCGTCATCGGCTCCTGCAATTTGTCGGCGAAGCGCCGCAATATGACGATATGACATTGGTGACGCTACGCCTGGCAACGGCAATGGCGCCAACCGGAGAACAACATGACGAGAAAGAAACGAAACAAGAAACCTGATACAACGCCGGACGCCGGGGACCGGCAAAACGAAGCAACGGACGGAACATTCGCGTCGGAAAACGCAACACAATCGACCGGGGAAAATCCGCCGGCGCAACCGGAAGATCAACCGGAAGAGCAACCGGATATGACTCAGGAACCGGACGCCGAAACCGTTCCCATGGAACGGTTGCTGCGGTTGCAAGCGGATTTCGATAACTATCGGAAACGGATGGCGCGCGACCATAAGGCACTGACGGAACGCGCGACGGAAGATCTGATGACGGAACTGTTGCCGGTACTGGACAATTTCGATGTAGCATTAAAGCATACAGCGGAAAAATCGACGGATGCCGCCGTGATCGAAGGGTTCCGCATCGTGGCCGAGCAACTCGAAAACGTCTTGCGGAAATTCGGGCTTCAACCCGTGCCGGCGGAAGATGTTCCGTTCGATCCGCATCAACATGAGGCCGTAGCGCATATACCGGATACGGATCGACCGGAAGGAATGATCGTCGCCCAAACGCGACGCGGATTCCGGTTGGGAGATAAACTTATTCGGGCCGCGCAAGTCGTCGTGTCGAGTGGAACGCCGCCGGCACAACCGGACAACGCGATACCCGCTGAAACGCAGGAGGACTAAGCTCGTGGCAACGAAAAAAAAGGACTATTACGAAGTGCTGGGCGTAGCCCGTAATGCCGGCGCCGACGAAGTTAAAAAGGCATACCGGCGACTGGCGATGAAAAATCATCCCGATCGGAACCCCGGCGACGCTGCCGCCGAAGCGCGTTTCAAGGAAGCCAGCGAAGCATATGAAGTACTTAGTGATCCCGAAAAACGACGGAATTACGATCAATACGGGCACGAAGGCGTTAAGTCTTCTTTCGGACCGGGCGGGTTCGATTTCCGTCGTGACTTTACACACGCTTCCGATCTGCAGGATATCCTCGGAAGCATCTTCGGCGAATCCGGTGGCGGTATTTTCGAGGAATTCTTCGGCGGCGGACGCCGCCGATCACAATCGACCGGCGGCGCACGACGCGGCGCCGATCTGCGGTTCGACTTGGAAATCGATTTCGAAGAAGCTGTCTTCGGTTCAGAACGTGAAATTACATTGCCAATCACCAAGGATTGCGAAACATGCAACGGCTCCGGCGTCAAACCGGGTTCCCGGCCGGAAACATGTAAACACTGTGGGGGAAGCGGCGCTGTGGTCTCATCCAGCGGTTTCTTCCAAGTGCGACAGGCATGCCCGGTATGCGCCGGACAGGGATCGATCAATCGTAACCCGTGCCGCGATTGCCAAGGCAACGGACGCGTCCGCACACGTACCCGTTTAACACTCAAAATACCGGAGGGCGTCGATACCGGTTCCCGCTTGCGATTGGCCGGGAAAGGCGAACCAGGATCGCGCGGCGGACCCAATGGCGACCTTTTCGTCATAACACATGTCAGACCTCATCCCGTCTTCAAGCGACAGGAAGAAGACCTGATGTGCGAACAACCCGTCCCTCTCGATATCGCCATGCTCGGCGGCGAAATCCAGGTGCCGACAGTGAAAGGGTTCGCAAAACTCAAAGTTCCCGCCGGTACCGAAAGCGGTAAAATTTTCCGAATCCGCGGGAAAGGAATCCGTGATCCGCACCAACGGACAGTCGGCGACATACATGTCCGCGTTCATGTCGAAATTCCCTCGAAACTGTCTTCCAAACAAAAGAAATTGATCCGCGAACTAAGCGAATCCATGACCGAAAGCAATTACCCGCGCACCGAAACATTCCGGCAGTACGCCCAAAATTTCTATGAACGGAAAGAAAAAATGGGACAGTAGCATCCCGTAACGCTGCGGAATGTTGGCATATTGGAAGATTGCGTATCCACGGTAGACCCGAATGGCACTTACTTAAGCTCATTGAACACAAAAGGGCGTGAAAAGTACGTGCTGCAATGACGAAACACC
>PWZG01000420.1 GCA_003567575.1 PVC group bacterium
GCGTTCGTTTTACCGCCGCCAACGCCACCTATCCCGTGTGCGTCCCGTTTCGCTTCACGCTGATGACCGGCGAATATGCGCATAGCCGGCTGGTTCCCGCCATCGAGTGGGCCATGTCTCCGGCCGAGCGTACTTTGGCCGACGAATTCAACGCGTGCGATTACGAGACGGTATACATCGGCAAGTGGCACCTCGATGGGGGACACGGACGCATGGGGTCGGCCAAACAGTGCGGCATGACGCCGGTGCGCCGGGCCCAACAGGGGCGTTGGAAAAAATGGTTCGGTTTTGAATTGCGCAACGATCCGTTCGATACCTATTATTTCGAGGACGAGGATCCAATGCCACGCAAGATCGAAGGCTACCAGACCGACGGTCTCTACGATCTCGGTATGGACTATCTGGCCAACCGATGGAACCGGCAACACCCGTTTTGCATGTGTATTTCCGTTGAACCACCGCATCCGCCCCTCATCGCGCCGCCGGATTTGCAACAGGCCTGGGAGGCTCGCGCCCTTCACTTGCCGCCGAATTTCGAGGCTTTTGACGAGAAATCCCGCGCGCAATCCATCAAGAAGCGCCAGATCTACCATGCCATGGTCGAGAATCTGGACATCAATGTCGGGCGCATTCTGGGATTTCTGGAAATGCAGGGACTGGCGGATCACACCGTGGTGATGCTGACCTCCGATCACGGTGAACTAGGCGGCGCGCACGGTCTTCATTCCAAGCAATGGCCCTACGAGGAATCGGTCGGCATACCGCTCATCGTGCGCGATCCGGGCATTCCGCCAGCGCGCAGGGGAACGACCGTCGACGATCCCGTTTGCACGGAGGATCTCTTCCCTACACTGCTCGGTCTCGCGGGCCTTGCGCCGCGAAATCCGCTTCCGGGTCGCGATCTCACGCCCCTGATGCATGGGAAACAGGAAAAACTCGACCGCGAAGGGGTACTGTTGCAACTGGTGGCGGAGCATCGTAAAGGCTTTCCTTTCTACGAGGAAGTCTGGCGTGGCTTGCGTACCCGGCGCTACAAATATACCGTCAAGGGCGACAAGTTCGGCGGTAAACCCTGGCAGTTCTTCGATCTCGATCAAGACCCCTTCGAACGCGAGAACCTGATCGATCATCCGGAGGCCAAAACTGAAATTGTCCGGCATCACGGCTTGCTGGCAAAGCTCGTGCGCGAAACGCAAGATCCATTTGTGCTGTTGCCCGCCTTCGATCATGAAGGCGTGAATCTTTGGGAAACGACATAAGAAGGAGGATGACGAAATGCGTGGAGACGATGTGTAATTGCCGAAGCGTGGCGCTGACCCACAAGTTGATTTCACGATTTTTCTACCTTGCAGAAAGGAAAGCCATGACCGAGACCATTCAGTTGCGTAAGTTCACCACTCCGTATCCCAACCCGCATGACCACGGTAACTGGCGTGCCTGCCCAGGGGTTCCGATGTTGCACGACGTGAACGCGATCCAACGGCAGTCCAATCAAGACCGGCGAAAATATTGTAACCGGTTGGCCTATTGCAGTCGAACCGATCAGGCTTGGATTGTGTGCCTTTATAAAGCGGGGGTACTGGATCGACCGACTGCGGCAAAGGTGCTGGGCGGCTTGCAAAAGCTTCTGGATTCGGGCGAGACGGGACAGGGAGGCGAAGTTGCTTTGATTCCGGTCCTGAATCACGACGAAGATTTGGCCAGCGTAGTCAACCTCGGTCGTACCATGCAGGAGCCGATGAGTCGCCTGCAAATGCGCGACATGTTGAACGATTTTTTGGGCTGCTTCCTTGATTTTATGGATACAGTCCTGACGTTTGCAGAAAGCCACGCGGATACCGTCATGCCTGGACATACACATTTTTCACAAGCCAATCCCATCACACTGGCAAATTACTCGTTGTCCATCTTCGATAATATGTATCGCGGTTTGGAACAACTTGAGCTTTCCTACCGGCTGGTAAACAAAAACAGTGGTGGTTGTGGCGCGACGTCCGGCACGGTCTGGCCGGTTGATCGTCAGCTCATGACCCAATTGCTGGGAATGGATCAGTTGCTGGAGGTGACCTATGACTGTGAAGCCAGCCAGGATCACACAATGCATCTGATTTTCTCCATCGCAAATATTGCAGCCACATTAAGCAAGTTGACGATGGATGTCGAGATATGGGGCCTGGAGGAGATCGACATGATTAGAGTTGATCCACAACTCGCCGGTGTCAGTTCGATGATGCCGCAGAAATGCCACAACGGCGATATTACCGAGAAAATAAGAAACAGCATCTGCGATCTCCTCGGCAACGCCGTAAACGGGCTTTTACGAACCAAGGCCGAACCTCACGCAGATGTTTTGGCCATGTACTCTTTCCCGGAAAAGGGGATGTCGTCGCTGCTGGAGGGCAAAGCGGTTATCCGCTGGTGCGACGTGTTGCTCCGTAACCTGCACGTGCAACCGGAAAACATGCTCCGACATGTGCGGCAAGGCTATTCCTGCATGACGGAAGTGGTTGTCTATTTAATCAGGGAGTTGGGGTACGGCGGGAGACGCGCACATCGAATCTGCGCAAACCTGACACGCATTGCTCGTGAACGCCAGATCAAAGCACCGCAGTTGACCGGCGAGATTTTGGACGAAGCCGCCCTTCAATGCGGTGAAGAACCGCCGCACCTGGCAACTGACGTGCTGCAGCAATGCCTCGATCCCGTGGCGTTCGTCCAGAATCACAACCACACTGGCGGACCGGCGCCTTCAGAAACCAGAAGAATGGTCAAGCATCGTCGAACGCTTCTGGCTGAAGCACAAGCTCGGCGGAATGATCGACTTCAGAAGATAGCACAGGGCGAGAAATTGCTCCTGAAAGAGATTGTCGCCATCTGTGCTGTCCAGGCATCATAACGGAGCCCCGATATGTCTGTTTCCGAAATTCTGGCCGAGTTGGCTGTCGACACACCGAGCCAGGCGATCCCTCGCTCCAGTCGTGATGCCGCGGCGAAAATGTTGCTTGATACCTGTGGCTGCGCGTTTTGCGGAATGGAAGCTCCGGGGATTCCCGAGTTGATTGATCTGGAGCATGAACTGGGCGCTGTCGGTAATGCAAGCGTTTATTTCCATGAAATGAAAATGGCGCTGCCTTCCGCGGTTCTCTGTAACGCAGCAATGATCCACGCGTTGGATTTCGACAACAACTACAATCATGCGGACATTCATATTATGTCGATCGTCGTACCTATCGCTTTCGCCTGTTGCGAAGCAACCGGAGATAGTGGACATAATTGCTTGAATGCAATAATTCTTGGAGTGGAATCTGCGTCTCGCATCGCGAAGCCCTATGTGCGCGCCAGACGATCGCATAAGTATTTTCTGACCACATCGCTTGTGGGCGGTTGGGGCGGCGTGGCGACAGCAGCGAGATTGCTTGGTTTATCAACCAAGCAGACCGTCCATGCCATGGGCATTTATTACGCGCACACCTGTGGGAATCGGCAAGCGTTACTGGAACGGGCTCTGACCAAGCGAATTCAACCGGCGATTGCAGCCAAAGCAGCGATCTATTCGGTCCTGCTGGCTCAACGAGGCATCTCAGGCCCAGAGTTTGTGTTTGAAGGCAAGGCTGGGTTTTACGCTTGTTACACGCGGGATCCATCTCCACCGGAAGAAGAGTTCGCATCACCCGCGATTAGCGCTGTGCAGGAATTGTCCGTTAAACAATTTCCCACATGTGGCGTCCATCATGCGAATATAGCTTCCGCTCTTTACCTCAAACACGAACAAGGATTTACATGTGAGCAGATAAAGCGCGTCGAATTCTTTCTCAATGAAGGTGGCGGCACACTGGTCAGCATGCCATTCGCCTTGAGTAAAATTCCTCAAATAGACGCCCAGTTTTGTGCTCCTTATGCGATCGCGCTCGCGCTCAACAAAGGCAGGGTCGCCATTACTGATTTCAATCCTCAACAAATTCTTGATGATCAGAACACTCTCGACTTGGCACAACGCACCAGCGAACATGCTCGCTTCGCGAACATGCGTTTGAAGCACTACTCACAACCCAGACCGGGCTATAAATACACCAAGGTCACACTGCATGACGGAAGGGTGTTCGAACACGAACACCCCAGCGCCCCGCTCAATGATCCGTCGGCGATGAACCTTGCTCAGGTTCGCGATAAATTCAAGCAATGCGTTAGCATGTATGCTGAAGTCGATCCAGGCGTGAGTGAACACTTGGCGGATGCGATACTCGACTTTGAGGATGTTAGTAGCGTAAGCGAATTTATCGCCGCGATCCTACGGAAGACACCCATTCGAAGACCTTTTAAGAATAAGGGACACACAAAATATAGAGAATGACGCTGCCCTGCTGATTGGATATGGTTTGGATGTCGTTCTTGAGACTGCAATCGGCCGATAATATCTTTCAAAGGAGGTTTTGCCATGCGTACTGCCCGAATAAAGATCGATGGTCACGGTTATTACCACGTCATGACCCACCTGGTGGCCGGAACCCCCTGGATGGGACCGGCGGAGA
>PWZG01000044.1 GCA_003567575.1 PVC group bacterium
AAGATATTTGGCATTCTAACTTCGTCATTCATTCGTGCTTGGGTATTTGGGTGTTTCGTCATTGCAGCACGTACTTTTCACGCCCTTTTGTGTTCAATGAGCTTAAGTAAGTGCCATTCCAGCCAGTCTCTATTCTTGGGATGGAAGCGCCGGCGCTTCCGCTGCCGGTTCCAATGTGGCTGCCTCGTCGCGTTCCCGGAATTTCATAGAAAGGATACGCGATAATCCGTTTTCGGGCATGGTGACCCCGTAAATCACACCGGCCTCGGAAATCGTACGCCGGTTATGCGTGATGACAATGAACTGGGATTGTTCCAGAAAACCATGCAGAATACCTAAAAACCGGTTGATATTGGTTTCATCCAGTGCGGCATCGATTTCATCCAGCATGCAAAACGGGCTGGGTTTGATCATGTAAATCGCAAACAACAACGCCACCGCCGTCAGGGTCCGCTCGCCACCGGACAAAAGGGAAATGCTTTGCTGTCGTTTCCCTGGCGGCCGAGCCATGATGTCGATTCCCGATTCGAGGACGTCGGCGGCATCGGTCAATTGCAGCTTGGCCGTGCCGCCGTTAAAGAGTTTCTCAAACATGGTTTGAAAATTTGTGTTCACCTGGTTGAATGTCTGGGTGAACATTTCCGATGTCGACATATTGATCCGGCGAATCGTATCGAGCAACTGTTGACGCGAGGCAACCAGGTCGTCGTGCTGTTGACCAAGAAACGCGTGACGTTCTTCAAGTTCGCGGTATTCGTCAATGGCAACCAGGTTAACCGGTCCCATCGCCTCGAGACGCGACTTTATTTCCACGATCCTGGCGTCCTGAGTCGCAGCATCGATAGGATCGCTTTCCTTGGCGGCTGTTTCGGGCGTTTCCGGCGCCGTCAATTCCGTTTCGCCGACATTGTAATCGGTGGCCATTCGTTCGATAAGATTGGCGCGTTGCATGCGGTGTTCCGCGATGCCGACCTGCAGTTCCGAATGTCGGGAACGTAACCGATCCTGCGTCTGGCGCTGATCGTTCAATGCTTTGCCGGCAGCTTGCAGAGCGCCGGCAAGTTGCTGGCGGACAGCTCGCATTTCGGCAATGCGTTGTTCCTCGACCTGGACCGCTGTCTCCAGTTCTTCCGTGTTTGTTTCGGATTGGGCGATGGCGTCACGCATGCGCGCCATACTTTCTTGTGCCGCCGCAATCGCTTGCTTGCGCTCGCTAATCAATTGATCGATTTCGCGCAACCGTTTCTCGGCCGCCGGCAACTGGTTTTCGAGATGTTGCAGTGTCTGATTGATTTCTGCCGTGCGCATGCGTTGTTCGCTGACTTCGTTGAACAGCGGCGTGCGGATCTCTTCCAAAGCTTGCAGGCGCGTGTTACGGTCGGCGATCTGACGACGATTGTTTTCCCGTTGCGTGTGGACTTCACCCATGCGCGCGGAAAGCGAACCTTTTTTCAGGCCGTTGTCGCGATTGCGATTTTCCAGTTGCTCCAGTTCCGAAGCAACTGTCTCAAGCCGTTGCCTGGCCTTGTTGGCTTCACGCGAAATAACCAGCGTCTGACCTTCCTGTAGCGCCAGGGCGCGACGCCGTTCATCGTATAACCGGCGTTGCTGTTCCAGAGCGGTATCCGTTTCCGTCAGTTCGCGAACATAGCCGTCACGAATTTCCCGGCAATTGCTGATTTCAGTCTCAAAGGTCGATTGGCGCCGCTCAAGTTCCCGGATACGGTGGCGTCGCGCCAGTGGATCGGACGCAGCCTCGGCCGGATCGCGATACTCGTAAATGCCGTTGCCGCGCCAAAGCATGCCGGCGCGCGTAACCCAGCGTTCACCCGGCCCGCTGTCCGCCGGAACCGTTTCCAGGGAATCGACGACACGAACGCCGGCCAGCAAACGTTGCAGTAACGGCTGCATTTCATCACTGCACCGCACATGACGCAGCAGCAGGTCGTCGCCGCCGGTAGCCGTGGTGTCAGCGGGTACCGCATCCGACTCTGTTTGCATGGCCGTCAACCGTACCGAACCGGCGTGATGCGCAGCCACACGTTCCAGTGCTTTCAGGGCGGTATCGCGGTCGGCAACCAGCAGGGAGTCGGCCAGCGGCCGCAAAACGGCATCCACGGCCGGCAGATATCCACTGTCAACCTCCAACGCATGCGCTAGCGGACCCAGTATCGCTGACGGATCGTCTTTCATCAAGGCGCGGGCGCCGCCGGGAAAATCCTCGGCCTCGGCTTCCGCGGCCCGTAATATCTCCAACTGTCCCTGAACACTGGCCAGCGACGATTGCAACTCCTTGAGACGGTCATCGACGGTTGCCGTGTCCGTCATGACGATTTGACGTCGTTGCTTCAAATCGGTCAGCGCCTGTTCGGTCTCGCTGACGCCGGTTTGCAGCAACTGCATCTGTTCGCTCATCTCCTGTTCACGTGCGGCAGCGGCTTCGGCAATGCTGGATGCCTGCTCCTGCTCGGCCAGCAGGCGTTCCCGGCGCAGAACCGTCGTCCGTTCCGACTGTTCCAACGTTGTTAATTCGTTTTGTAATCGTGCCAGCGCATTTTCAGCCTCAATCGTTTCCCTCTGCAATTCTTCGAGCTGCGATCTAACGCCCGCGACGCTTTTCTCGTGGTCCCGCCATTGACGGTCCTTTTCCTCCAGCTCGGATACAGCCTGCTGTTTGCGTGCCTGTTTCTCGGTTATTTGTTCCTGTAATTTTTCCAGCAACGCTTTCTGTTCCGTCTGCTGACGGTAGGCGGTTTCAATGGCGGCGGTGTCCCGTTGCACCAGGTTTTCCTGTTCGGCAATCCGTTCTGCGTTAACACGAGACTGGTCGCGATTGCGGTCGAGACGGCTGCGATAATCGCTTGCAGCCTGTTGCGCGCTGCTCGCCGTTTCATCGATTTGCTCAATCTGCGCGCGTAACGTCTTTTCACGCTCCGTCAATTCACCGATCGCATGTTCCGCCGCGGCCAACGCCTCGGTTGCCGTCGCGTTTTCCGACGTTAAATCGGCGAGTTGCCGGTCCATATCGAGAAGCCGTTTCCGTGCTCGCTTCGTTTCAAGAATTTGCAGTTCTTCTCGTAAAGCCTGATATCGCCGTGCTTTACCTGCCTGCCGCTGGACGGATCCGATCTGTCGCTTGACTTCACGGACGACATCGCTGAGCCGGACCAGATTGGTTTCCGTCTGGTCCAGCTTGCGCAACGCTTCCTTCTTGTCGGTTTTGAAACGGGTAATTCCGCTGGCTTCCTCGAAGACCGCACGCCGTTCTTCCGGACGGGAACTGAGTACCTGATCAATACGACCCTGTTCCATCAAGGAATACGATGTCGTGCCAATGCCGGTTCCCAGAAACAGGCGCTGAATATCCTTGCGGCGACAAGGCGTTTTGTTCATGAAATACTGGCCTTCGCCGGATCGGAAGACACGGCGCGTCACGGTCACTTCATGATATTCCGTGCCCAGTACATCCTCGCAGTCGGCAAACGTCAGACTTACCTCCGCCATTCCCATGGGTTTACGGTTGTCTGTGCCGTTGAAAATACAGTCCTCCATCTTGACGCCGCGCAAGGCCTTGGCGCTCTGTTCACCCAATGTCCAGCGTACGGCGTCGGCAACATTGCTCTTGCCGCAACCGTTCGGACCGACAATCGCCGTCAACCCAGGCCGGAATATTAACTGGGTGCGTTCGGCGAAACTCTTGAACCCGATCAACTCTAAAGCTTGCAAATACATGCAGACCTTCTAATCGACAATGCGATTAAGTGCAAGCAAAAAATTTAAAAGAAAAAATAAAGCTTGATTTTTATCAGGTGATCGCGTTATAAAGGTAGGCATTATGAAGACATTTATATTGTTCGGTGTTGGTGTGCTGGCCGGGACGCTGTTCCTGCCGGCGCAGGTGCTGGCGTCTCCAGGTGGTTTTACCGGGCGTCTAACGGCTTACCAGACGTATGCGGCGGACGGTGTTTCAGAACTTCACTTGGATCCGGTATTGCATGGCGGACCAAAAAAATGGAGTTTTGGCGCCTATGCCGAGTTTCAGCGGCGACGTGTGGAACTCGATAACCTGGGTTCCCGGTCATCGGATTGGGATGCCGAAACCATGATGATGTTCGTCGGTTACGATGTGCTGCCGCAAATCACGGTGCTTGCCGGTGTTGGAAGCAGTGATTTGGAAATCGGTTCGGTTAATTACGGATCGGACGCTTCAGGGTTGCTGGCGGCACGGATGCGGTTGTTGGACTATCTGGTGTTTGACCCCTTGCAAAGATCCAATCTATACTATTGCCGTATTGATACGGTGATCCATTACCAGGCATCGAATGCCGATCGCGGTTTGCGCGAGCTAAGTTGGTCTGAGTTCCGGGGTGCGCTGACCGCCAGTTTCGTAACGCGTCCTCATCGACTGGGTTATTTCGACAGTGCCGGCGTCTATTTCGGACCTGCTTTTTCAAGACTTAGAGCGAGCGATACGAATCCTCGTGAACGTTGGGAAGGCAAAGACGATTTCGGGATTGTTGCAGGCG
>PWZG01000499.1 GCA_003567575.1 PVC group bacterium
GTGTTGAAAATCATGGCCCATGAGGTCGAAAAGACCCGAAAACCAAACATTTCTTTCATTATTTTGTCGAAGAATGATTTTGTCGCATTCAGGTCTTCTCAACCAGGCGAGGTTTGAAAAAATGGCTCCTCCGCGGAATCTGTGGGTAGGAAATGGTATCGGCGTGAGCGAGAATGAGATGTGGGGCACGCGAAAACGGGTGAACGTCTCGCGAAAGATGGGCAAGATTATTCGCTAACGGGATATTTCGGGTCGCAGAGAACGGTTAAGCGGGTCGGGTAAGGGTATCCGGGTAAGGGTGGCGGTTAAGGGTTCGAGTAAGGGTGCGCTGAAGTGTTGGAAGCAAGGAATCACTACCATGACGCAGCCCTTTGGGCATCAGAAGCTGATCGTTTATCAGAAAGGGATGCGCTTCGTGGCGTTGCGCAGTGTCAAAGGCGGTAACCCATGAGTGACCCACTTAACCGCCACCCTTCCTCGGATACCCTTACCCGACCTGCTTTTACCGAGGTCAAAGTCGAGGTAACCAAAGGGTATCCAGCATGGCAGACCAAAAATTCGGGCTCGGCATCGCAACGCTGATTGCGACGCATAATGATTGGCTGAAAAACCGGAGGGTCGGATTGGTCAGCCACCAGGCGGCCGTGGATGCTGACGGCACTTCATCGGTCGGGTATCTGGCGCAAACATGCGGCAAGAAACTGGTTGCCCTGTTTGGACCCGAACACGGGTTTCGCGCAACGGCCGGCCCCGGAGAAACTGTAAAGCTGGAGAAACATCCCGATCTCGGGATACCCGTCTATTCGCTCTACGGCAAGCATCGGCAACCGACGCCCGCCATGCTCAAGGGGATTGACCTGATCGTCATCGACTTTCAGGATCTCGGCGCCCGGATGTATACCTATCTCACGACGATGTTGAATGTCATGGAAACGGCCGCTGAACACGGCGTCGCGGTTGTCGTTGCCGATCGTCCGATTCCCCTGACTCGCGTGGTGGACGGCCCCATGCTGGATGCGTCATTTCGAAGTTTCGTGGCGGCGGCGCCACTACCAATGAGCTATGGCATGACGCCCGGGGAAACCGCGTTATGGCTCGTGAAACGTCTCGGACTCGATCTTGATCTTCGGATTGCCAAAATGCGTGGTTACCGGCGGGAAGGCATTCGCGGCTGTGGTTGGCCCGAATGGATTCCGCCTTCACCAGCCATCCGTACATGGGAATCGGCGCAATGTTATGTTGCCACGGTGTTTACCGAGGGCCTGCGTAATGTGGATTGCGGACGCAACACCAATCTGGCGTTTCGTGTGTTCGGCGCGTCATGGATGAAAAGCCGGCCGGTGATTGAGCGGCTGCGCAAACAAAGATTACCGGGCGTTACGTTTCATGCGCACCGTTATGAATCCGTTGACGGCATCAACCGCGGAAAAATCATGGATGGGGTTCGCATAACGGTTTGCGATCCGCACTGCTTCCGGCCGGTACGGGTTTCCGTTGCAATCATCCGGGCATTGCAAGAAGTTTACGGGTTGCGCAAGATCTGGGGCCATCCGGATAATCGTCTTGACGGATTCGACCGGCTGTACGGTACCTGCCGGGTCCGTGAACGGATCATGGCGGGAACCCCGGTTGCCGCCTTGACAAGGGAATGGCGAAAAGAAAGCGAGTCATTCGAACGAAGCCGGCAAGACTGCTTGTTGTATCCGTAGGGAATATTGTTGATTCCCGATCCGGGCACGCTGTACGCAGCCGCCGCCTTGTTTGAGAGAACGGGGGAAACGGTGGACAATAGCGGGCGACGAAAACGGTGGACGACTACGGCGACGGTAACCGTTTACGGACGACGAGAAGATGTCTGTGCGCCATGCCTGCGCCGCGTCGCGGCAGGCAGTTGCCGCACGCAGACAGGTCGCCCGTAATCGTTAACCGTTCTTTCATCCCCGAAAAATCTGAGATTGCTCTGAGGCATGACTTGGCTCTTCAACCGTGAACGCTTACATTGCGGATTATTCCAGTAATCGACGCAACAATTGTTCCGCCCCGCGTTCGATCGCTTTTCTGCCGGCTTGACGGACGAGATCGGCGACCGCGGCACGAACTTCTTCCTCGCCCAACCGCGGCCTTGAAACCGTTCCCCGCACCGGAATGGTGATGGTGCTGTCCCGCAGGACATCGTAAAATTCCCGTCCCACAAGGCGCTCGGTGACGGGTGTGCTGATGGAGTAATCGAGCGTCTCGTCCAGTCCCATTGAACCGGCGATCTGCATGGGGTGTCTGTCAACGGTCAGTCGGAGAGGTTCCGTTGTAACCCGTCCGTTCGCACAGGCAAAGCGCAGGTCGTGGCTGCCGATTCGGTAAATGCTTTCGCGGATTCGTACCGTTTCGCGTACTTGGTCCAGTAATCGTGTGGCCTCCAGCTCGACGTCCTTGAGCCGCAGTGTACCGTTAAACCGGATATCGTCCGTGGCATCCTCCGCAATCGGTATATGGAAGTTATCGAATGCGAGATCGACAAAGCCTTTCGTTACAACGGCGCCCTTGAATATCGGATGTAAAAGCGCAAGCAATTCATCGGCAATATTCTCGGTCAGACGCATATCGCGCAAAACGGTCGAGTTTGCCGGCAAGGTCAGGACCAAGCGGTCGTCCATCTGTTGCAGGCGGGGACGCAAATCGAGTTTTCCTTCATTGATTTCGGTCTCAATGACCAGGCTTGCGACGCCGTTCCGTAGCGTTAGCGGGATATCGAGCGGGCCCGCTCGCAATCCGTAACCTTCTAGACTTTCCACATAAATTTCGGCGTCAGCCGTTCCCGCACTGAGCCAGGTTTCGTCTAACGGGATATCCAACGAGAATGGCCGTTCCGCGCGGCCGCTGACCGTAAGCGGAAGTTCCGTCTGTCGGTCGGCCGCCAATTGTGTTAGTGCCGCGAGATCGTAACGCAACATGCCATGGCAGCGCAAATGCATCTGTTCGTCGATCGTAACCTTCTCGCCCGTTACCGTGATGCCCAGAGCCGCCGCGTTAAGCGTCAGCGGGTCGAACGTAATATTGCCGGCAACGTCAATCAGAACTTGGCCGGCGAGTTCGACATGGTCTTCCGAAAAAACGGTTCCGTCGGCCATCGGGATACGCAGTTCGTTCATTTCAGCATCAACGCTTAGTTTCCATGCGTCATCGGCGGTCGACGCTAACTGCAATTGCGCGTTCACCGTGCCGCCGCCGTCACGCCATGTGTCAAGTCCTTCAGTGCCTGCCAGTGCGGTCATCACGTCTTCCATCGACAACAAGGCATCGAGTTGCATTACCAGACCGCCGGGCAGTAGATCCCAGTCGGCTATTTGGAGGTTACCCTGTACCCGCCCCGGTAATCCTTCAATGACGAAATCCTCGATGTTTACATTCCGTTTGGTAAGCATGGTTCGGCCACGGGTTCGCAGAGCCAGGTTCGAGACGGCGTAGCGCAATGTCTCGCGGGTGAACGAAAAATCGCTGATATCCGCCTCAAGATCTTCCCACGACAGTTGATTGTCCTGCATTTGGAAATCGCCTCGCAACCGGGCTTGGCCCGCCATCAGCAGGTCGCCGATATCCGAATCCGCAACGAACGGCAATAAGCGCGTTAAATCGGATGCGATTTCCAACGACAGATCACCGGACGGCAATATGTCACCCGGTTGCATGAGGAGATTGCGGAAATGCAACCGTCCACTGCTTCCGAGCGCGGCAAAGGTCGCCTCTCCATCGTCGATCGCTATCATTTGATCCGTCAGATTCAAGCCGGTGCTTCCGATCAGTTCAATCTTTTCGTCAGCCAGCAGTTCCTGTCCGTCGACCGCGATCCGGAAGTCCGCAACGGCAAAATTCATGGATACAATATCGTTGACATCGCCCGTCAGCCGGTAATCCGCGTCTAACGTCATCATCCCTGAAACATCCCAGTCAGCCGAACCGACGGCTTTGGCGACGCGCCCGATGGACGTCATGTCCCATTGCGATAACCGGATAGCGATTTCTCCGGTCGGCATGGGTGAGCCGGGTTGTCCCGCCGCTTTTGCCGGCGTTAACCGGATGTCGACATTAACGTTTCCGGTTTCCGTCATCTGTCGGCCGCTTAACTGAAAGGTTATTGGGGCCGGATCCCGCTGCCGGTCAATCACCAGTTCCAGATCGCCGAGAACCATAAGCCGGTCTTCGTTCTCAATAATGACCGTTCCATTGTGGCAAACCAGTCGTGCGACGAAATCAGGCAAGGTAAACGGGGCCGGCGCTTCAGGCACGGGCGCTTCAGGATCGCGCGGTGGTAGCGGTTCATCGGGCCGGTCATCGTCCGGGACATCATCAGGGACCGGGGTGGGCAACTCCGGATCCGGCGATATCAAACGGACGGTGAGACGGGGGTGTTCCAATACGATATCGCCGGCATCCCGGTTGCGTACGATGCTAAGTAAACCGCGTGATACCGTCATTTTTTTCAATTCAAAAGATATGCCGGCGTCGTCGTCTTCGTAAAGCGCATTCA
>PWZG01000003.1 GCA_003567575.1 PVC group bacterium
GACTTCTGACCTCTGACCTCTGACTTCTGACCTCTGACTTCTGACCTCTGGGTTGCGGGCGCCCCCCGCGTTACCTCGTTTTCCCCGACGGGTATGCTACGATGTTGAATGCCGTTCTCTGAAATCGAACATAATGGGTAAACCCGCGGTTTCGGCGGGAAACCGGCGCCTGATTTCATGTTCGAGGAATTGCCGGTATGCTTGAGGCATACGCACGGGATGGTTGACGAACAGCACAATGCGCAAGGGGTTATTGCCTGTCTGGGTGGCATAAAACACTTTCGCCCGGACGCCGCGCACCATTGGCGGTTGTACGCGCTGTACGGCGCGTTCGATAGCCCGGTTCAAGCGGCCGGTCGGCAAATGGATACCGATTCTTGCGGCCAGTCCGGCGGTGAGCGCCAGGGCCTGTTTCAGGTTGCGTCCGCTATGAGCGGAGACGAACATCACCGGACAAAACGCCATAAACGGCAAGCGTAAACCTATTTCCTGGCGATAGGTTTTCTCGGTCGCGGCATCGATCGTATCGGTTTTATTGACTAGAATCAGCGCGGCGCGCCGGTGTTCCATGATCAGCGCGGCGATTTTCTTATCCTGCGCGGTCGGTCCCTTCCCCGCCTCGAGGACCAAGCTTACCAGATCGCTGTGTTGCACGGCTTTTGCGGCTTGGTGAATACTGAAGGATTCGACCGCTGATTCCAATTCCCGTTTGCGCCGCAACCCGGCAGTATCGGTAACCACAAAGGGTACGGCGCGGTTACCCGATCCAATCGTCAACGGGACATCGACGGTATCGCGCGTGGTTCCCGGCGTTTCGGATACCAGCAACCGTTCTTGATGCAAAAACGCGTTAATCAGCGATGATTTGCCGACGTTGGGGCGGCCGACGACCGCCATTCGTATCGGCGCCGTTTCATGAACTTCAGCACCGTCGGCGACGGGATCCAGCCCGTCGTGTTCGGCCAGCGCCTGGTTCACGGCGTCCATCAGCGCGGCGATCCCGCGGTCGTGCGCCGCGGACACCGGCCACCCGGTCATTCCCATACGACTGAATTCCGCGGCATTCAGTTCAGCGGCTTCATGGTCGCATTTATTGACAACCAACAGCATCGGCATTGAACGGCGTCGCAGATCGTCGGCAATCGCGGCATCCAGTCCGGTCAATCCACTGCGCGCATCGACCACCAGCAGCGCCAGATGCGCGTCGGACAACGCCGCTTCTACCTGGCGGCGAATGGCGGAGGCAAGGGTTGACGTCTTTTGTTCCGTTCCCACTGTTTCCAAACCGCCGGTGTCGATAAGTGTCCAACAACGGTTTTCCCAGCAGATTTCACCCGTCAACCGATCGCGGGTAACTCCCGGACGGGAATCGACGATGGCGGTCGGCCGCCGTAAAATGCGATTAAACAACGAGGATTTTCCTACATTGGGGCGACCGACGATTACCACACGCTTGCGTTCACTGACGGTATCGGATGTCATAAGTTTGACGCCTTTCGCGTCGTAACGGCGGAGTGCATCGGAGATCGATTAGATATGAATCATGGCTTTCAGGACGTTATCGTG
Source organism: PVC group bacterium (assembly GCA_003567575.1). Lineage (GTDB taxonomy): Bacteria > Verrucomicrobiota > Kiritimatiellia > CAIKKV01 > PXCX01 > PXCX01. The sequence goes on from PWZG01000003.1 coordinate 1,567, forward strand.
ATATCCGGCGACCATATCGAAGGCATCGCGGGTTTGTTCAAAGTCGAACCGGTGCGTAACCATGGCGTCCACCGCATGCCGTCCCGACGCCACCACATCAAGCGCCGTCTCAACACATTCGTTTTGTCGCCGGACATTCAGTAAACGCAATTCCCTGCGCCGCAATGTATCGATACTGAATGACACGCGATCCACTTCCGGTATACCGACAAGCATCAGGGTGCCGGCCGGCGCAAGCATTTCGACGCCCTGATCCAACGCCGATTGTTGACCGCAACATTCGAATACCGCGTCGAGCAGCAGTGGTTCGCGTTCGGCAACAGCGGCCACGGGATCGAGGCGGTCCGGATTTCCGGTCCATACGGCGCCGTATGTTGCGGCGGCGTTAAGCCGTCCGTCAATCGGATCGGTTACATACATCACGGCGACACCCTTTTCACGGGCTGCGATCATGACGCTTAGTCCGATGGGACCGGCGCCAAGCACGGCGATTCGGGAGTCCGGTCCGATCCCGGAGAGTTTGACGGCATAAATCCCGATCGACAACGGTTCCGACATCGCCGCCTGTTCGAAATTCATGGTGTCGGGGATGGGAAACAAACTGCCGGCCGGCATGACGATTTTCTCGCACAGACATCCTTCCGCCTGGCCGGGTGTTCCCAGGAATCCGAGATTGCGGCAGGTATGCGAACGGTTGATGCGGCATTGATCGCAGTGTCCGCACGGCATGGCCGGATCGATGGCCACACGATCGCCGGGTTTCAGGCCATTCACCGCCGGACCGGTTTCAAGGACGGTCGCCGCCGCTTCATGTCCCACGGCAAAAGGGTACTGCACGATTTGGGAACCAATGCGCCCGGTCGTGTAATAATGCACATCGGATCCGCAGACGCCGATCGTTTCCATTTTCAACAACACGTGATCCGGTTGTGTGATCGCCGGGTCGGCAACGTTCCGCATTTCCATCCGCCGTATATCCGTTAGAACCATTTGTCGCATAACAATCCACCGTTCATTTTATTATTCATTAACGTATCAACCAAACAAGTTGCCTCGATTCATTCGTTCATCGGGATCGAACACGTGGCGAATGGCGCGCATTCCGTCAATTCCTTTCGCGCCAAGCATTTCGTACAACAAGGCTGTTTTTAATTTACCGATACCGTGTTCCGCAGACACCGTGCCGCCCCAGTCGATGACCTGCCGCGCCCATTGACCGTACAACCGTTTCCCGTCATTGAACTGGGTCATGCTCGCCGGCAGGATATTGACATGAAAATGGTTGTCGCCGACATGTCCGAACACCACATAATCGAGTTCATGACGGTGTAAATCGCGTTGAAACATGGCCAGTGCTTGTTCGAGACAATCCCCCGGGACCGCCATATCCGTTCCCAGTTTGGTCAACGCTGGTGTACTGCGTCGGTATTCATCGATGCGCTGATTGACCAATTCCGGCGCCGCATGCCGGAACTCATGTAACCGTTCCAGTTCCGCCGGTCCGTCAGCGATCCAGGTCGCCTCGTCATCACCACCGCAAGCGCCGATAGCCGTTGCCAAGCGTTCCAGCGTTTCCAGGGCATCGGCCTCGGAAGCGGCATGTACCTCGACATAAACGGCGGCACCCGCCTGCGCCGGAATAGCCGGCAATTTCTGCTGTAAGGTTTCGTTGGCGGCGCGCCCGGTTTCGATCAGGCGCAGCACACGATGATCAAAATACTCAATGGCGGCCGGCAGCAAGGCATCCGATGGGTTGCCGGCGGCGTCTTCCCCGCGGGCGACTCTTACAAAGCGTAACGCTTCGACGTCGCCCGGAAAGAAAGCGGTTACCCCCCAGCGTAATTCCGGTGTGTGTGTTAATTTCAATTCCACGGCGGCCAGAACGCCGAGCGTTCCTTCGGCGCCGATCCATAAATCGAGCATATCCATATCGTCGGCCGCATAATAGCCGGCAGCATTCTTAACCGCCGGCAAGCGGTAATCCGGCAACACGCCATCCATGGAACGGCCTTCGTGGGTCGTCAGATTGAACCGGCGGCCGCGACCGCCACATTCGCGACCCCGCTGCAACGACAGTGTTTGGGCATCCGGCAGCAACACCGTCAGGCCGCGTACGTGGCGGCGTGTTGCGCCATAGCGGAAGGAACAGGCGCCGGACGCGTTGCAGGCCGTCATTCCGCCCAGCGATGCCGTCGTTTCGGTGGGATCAGGCGCAAAAAACAAGGCCGGTCCGTCTTCCAGTATACGCTGTTGCGCAGCGCTCTCCGCATCCGGTTCGGCGATCCGCGGGTCACGCGCGGCCAGACGTTGGTTCAACGCGTCAAGCGTCAAACCGGGCTCGACGATAACACTTGGGACACCGTCAGCGTTCTCACGCAAAGCTAACACGCGATCCATACGCGCCAGATTAACGACGGCGCCGCCATCGGGAACGGCGCCGCCGGTAATCCCGGTCCTGGCGCCTTGCAACGTCAGCAGCATCCGGTTATCGGCGGCTTCCGCCAACGTCTTGCGCAAGGCGGCGGCATCCGTCGGAAACGCAATCGCGTCCGCGCATCCCATCCGGCGCGATTCGTCGCGCAGGTAATCGGCATCGTCCTCGCCGCACACGCGAAAATAATTCCATTTTTTTCTTTGGGTTTTCATGTTTGTACCATGGTAACCTTCGCTTCGCCCCGCTTGCGGCCACCTGCCTGAGCGAGGAGCTCGCAGTCAGGCGGGCAGGTCGGTTGCTTCCAGATACATCATATCAGGCCACAAGCGATCATTCAATGTCATTTTTCAAACCCAAAATTGCGGACTCAAATTGTGCTCGATTCGGTTTCCCGTTGTCCACAACGGCTCATCAGGACCAGCCTTCGCCATGCGGCTACGGCTCGGCAGGGATTCGCCCTCCACAAGAAGGTCAAGCCGTGCGTGATGCGATTGACCACGCAACC
>PWZG01000001.1 GCA_003567575.1 PVC group bacterium
GCGGCGTACCACGGCGCCGTAATTACGCCAGATAGGTTCGTCGGTTACTTCGGGACGCAATGTCAGGTTGATCGTGTTGTTGTCGGGACTGACTTCCGGCAGAACGCTGAGAATAACGCCGACTTCGCGTGTTTCGAACATGGTTGGGATGGCAAAGGCATCCACGACCACGGCCTCTCCGGCAATACTTCCCATAACTTCCCGGATATCGTAGTCGGTGGGATAAATGTATTCGGTAACCACCCGGATATTGGCTTCCTGTCCGGCACGCGTGGTGACTTTAGGGGCCGAAAGAACATCGGCATGACCCTTCTGAGCCAGGGCATTGACGATCAGGGAAAATTCCGGATTGGTCAAAACACTGGAAATCGTCATGAGGCTGCCCAAGGTTCCGTCACCGCCACCAACGGGCAATTCCGCGCCGGCGGTGCCGAAACGAAGACCGCGCGTGAAACCGCCACGGCCGGCGTTTGCCCTGACCTCGATCCGTTCACGGGCGGACAGCGGGAGACTCTCCTGACCGCGTCTTTGCGCAACCTGCCAGTTATCATCCAGCAGCCATTGCAGACCGAACTCTTCCAGATCCTTCTGGTTTACCTCGACAAAACGCGCTTCGATCTCGACCTGATTGGGTACGACGTCGATTTCGGCCAGAATTCGTTGGAAAACGGCCAGGTTTTCAGCCGTATTGGCGACCACGAGCTGGCCGATCGAGGAACGGTAGGCGATTGATGATCCCGGCGGGAATTTAACGCCCATTTGTTCGAAAAATTGTTGTACCGGCTCGCGTTCGCGATCGATCCCGGTCGGGGTCATGGTTCGGAACGGATCTTCCCGGCGGGCGGGTGTTGTGTCGCGTTCGCGTTCAACCAGATCGATCAAACTGGGTTCGACTGGGAACATACGGTGAATAATCCGGTCGACCACGGCGTCCTGGGGCACAATCATCACGACATTGCCCTCGATATGATATTTCAGGCCGGCAACCTGGGTTATAATATCCAAGGCTTGGCGCAGCGTAATAAACCGCGCGGTAAACGTAACGGTAATATCGTCACCGGGAAGCGCGGCGCGTGGACGCGGCGCGGTCAGATCCGCAAAGGGATCGTCGCGAACGTCTATTTGCGGTTGCGGCCGCCTCGCGTCCCTGCCGAGATTCAAAATAATATTGACGCCACGCTGGTCCGGATCCGGTTCCGGATCTTCATCGATACTCGCGCGCACCAAAAAGTCGACGACGTCATGGATATTGGCCTGCCGAAACTCGATTTGCGGAATCACGATACGTTCCATCTTCTCGAGGATACCGACATCAGGCTCCACTCTGTCGGGTTCCGGTCGATCCACGTCTACGGCTTCATACTCGCGCGGACGCCAGGTATCGCGGACGGTGGCCATCATATCGCGTTTGGTGGCTTCGCGCTCGAGGGAACTGACTAAATATCGTTGGTCGTGTAATTCCCGCAGGTACCGCATGGCCTCTACATTGTCCGGTTCGATGGTAAGCACGGATTCGAACAATTCACGCGCCCGTTCCAGATCCATGGTACGCAGATAGCCGCGACCGTCATTCATTAAATCGCGCACTCTTTCTCGACGCGCCTGCACCTCAGGCGATTCGTAGTCCGGCGGTGTTGGCGGTGGCCTCAACCGATCGACCTGCCGTTCCGCGCGACGGACCAAACGTTGCAAACCGCGATGATCTGGCGCCTCTTGCAACGTTGCGCGGACGCGATCGCGCGCACTGATGGCTGCCTCCCGGGTATCCGCGGCATCGACGATCTCCATCAACAAGCGGTAACGGGCATCAATTCTTTCCTCATGTACCGAACGGCGCAATGCTTCGGTTTCACGGCGTACCGGCAAGCGTTGCAAGCCCGCGTCGAACAAACGCAATGCCTGCTGATATTCGCCGCGATCCGCGGCTTGGCGCGCCTCCGTGATGCGGCGGCGACCCTCGATTTCGTCGGCTTGCCGCCGGATTTCTTCCTGTGCGGCGATAAGTTGCGCGGCTTCCTCGTCGCCTTCCACAAAGACGGGAAGAAGCGGCGCTTCATCGACTTCCGGCTCGTCAACCGGTGGCGCCGGTTCCATGTGATCGACGGGTTCCGGATCGATTTCCCAAACCTGCGGTGGGTCGACCGGATCTTCCGCCGGATCGTCAAACAGGAAATCCAGTGCTTCGGGCGCCGCTTCGTCCGCATTGCCTTCGGGCGCATCGTTCAAAAGAAAATCCAAGGCGTCGTCCGCGGCCGCTTCCCCGATAGCGGGCTGGTCTTCTGCCTGGTCCTGCGGTTCAATGTCTTGCGCATGCAGCGACGTGAATATTCCCATCGTCAAGCAAAGAATTAAAACCGCGCTGCGATTGATGTCGAATCGATTCAGTATCATAGAAACAGTCTCCTTAAAAAGCGTACTTTCCTTATTTATTCGGAATATTGTCTCCGGTCATCTCTTATATACAACAAACCGGATTTTTTGTCTAACATGAAAATATGGCGCCGTTAACGCAATGCTCATCGGAAGTCGGATATTTTCTCATCGCTAAGCGATGTTCTGCCAATCCAGAGCGTTTCCTCGTTTTCGTCTTGCAGCAACACTCGATGTTTGTCGGGATCGATTTGAAGAACACGGTAAACATTGTTCATTACTTGAATTTCATGGCCCCGTATCACGCGATGTTCCGAACCGTCAATTTCGAAAATAAGACGCGCATGATGCTGCAGGTGTGGGGTCATCCGACCACGCACCAGTTCGATTTCGATGTCTCCCCGTACGAGTTTCAGCACCGAAACGTCGCGTCGATCGTATCCTTCGCCATCGAATCGTTGCTCGTAATCGACAAGAGTGAATCCCTCGACTTCTTCACCCATTTCAACCATAAACGTACGTCCGTCGTCACGCATGTTGATCTGGAAATGCTCGCGCCGGGTACCGCGAACATGGCCCATGAACAACATTTGGAAAGGTTCGGATACGATGGTGTCGAGCCTGAGCCGCACCCATGGCGGCGGGTGCGAGGCGGAATTGTTCGGATCCGTATTGAAAACATATTCCTCAATAACTGTAAAACCGTCGCCGTCGAGATCCGTGTTCGTCACCGATGGATCGCGTGGGTTGATGCCGTATTCCGCCTCCCATGCATCGGTTGGCGGCGCCGTTTCGTCGGGTTGAACATGAGCGCAAAAAGAGCATATTTCGGCGTCAAACGGGATGGGACGGATACAGTTAACACAGTGGACGCGCAGTTCCGGCGTTGTGGCCAAGCGTTCCCATGGCGTCAACTGGAATGGATCATGCAATTTCCGACGCGCTCTTTCGAAGATAGATAAATCCAACGGTTCAGGCTGCGGATGCGCCGCCGTAAGACTCTCGATCTCGATTTTAAAACGGTCATGTTCGGCCTGGTCCGTGCCGATGCGGACCAGCAGAATCAGCAATGATGCCAGCAGCACCAGCAACACTATCAAGGCGATGATTTTGTCGTAGTAAACGTTTAAGATCCGTAAAAAACGGGATAGGGTCGCATTCACGAGGTTTCATCCTCCCGGAATCGATACACTTCCAATTCGAGGGTAACATGTACGCGTCGTGGAAATTCGCCGGTGACCACGCGTTGACTGCGAGTGGGCGCCGTAAGCGGGGCGGCAATGACCTCCTGACCGTTACCGGGGTCCGTCACCGTTACCGCACGTGCAGGCTGCCATTCGAACGGATTCCTTAATTCGACACGCTTGACGATTATGAACATTGGATGCCGCGCCAACGCGTTTAAGACTTCCAGAAAAGCGTTTTCGTGCAGTCTGAATTCCAAAACGAAATTAAGCGAAGCGTAGTCCGCGTCGTCTTCCAGAATACCGACTTTTCCCGGAAGACGATCTCGGTCGCGCGTGGTTTCGCGCCTGGCAGGTTCCCGTGGTCCGTATAAGCCGCCGCGCGTTGGCCGATCTTCCGTGGCTTCGCGAACTTCGAATTCCTGGCGCTGTATGTTCGTGATTTCAGCGACGCCGACATCATAAAGCACATTAACGAGCTGTTCGGTTATGGCCAGTTGCTGCATCAGGCGCGGAACATCCGCCGGATTAGGCAGTTCGCCGGCGCGATGGTGCTGGAAGCCGAATGCAAAGTCTGGCGGAAGCGCTACCCTGCGATCAGCCGCTTGTTCGGCCAGGCGCCGCGACGTATCCCTGAATCTTTCGACGAAACGGACTGGCGCGGTATGCACCGGTTCCACCTGGTTCTCGGACAGTTCGGTTCGCAGTCTGGAAAGTTCGCGGCTCAATTCCTGCAAATGCTCCAGCTCCGCGGCGATGTTCTCCTCCGATGGGAACGGATTCCGCTGGTACAGATCATCAAGTTGCCGGCGCGCGTTGTTTAACTGGCCGGAAACATCGCGAAACTGGCTGATGCTCTGGTATAAAAGAACGGAGGCTCCAATCAGTAATACCGCGGCGCCGATCAGAATAGCCAAAC
>PWZG01000168.1 GCA_003567575.1 PVC group bacterium
CTTTGGGTACTTGGGTATTTCGTCATTCATTCGTGCTTCCGTCTTCGCGCTTCGCGCTACGCCGCGACACGTGGGTACTTGGGTATTTCGTCATTCGTCATTATACTCAACATCGCGCAGGGATCAAGCGCCGTGACACTGAAATTTCGACGGAAGTGATATGCGCCCGTGAAGACCAGGTTGCTTGACGTTTTTCATGCTAAATTATACGCTGTCTCCGCAAAACCAGAACATGATGCCGTATGTGGGGATCGGATACTGAAGGGAATATCCCGCATGTCGTTTGATTTATTTTAAAGGTATTCTTTATGACAGTTAAAAGAAACGTTCACAGCGCTGTAAACGATTGGATACGTCGTGTGTGTTGGTTTTGGTTGTTTGCTGCAAGCATGGCGGCCGCAAACGAATTCTCCTCGATCGAGGAGGGAACCGTGCGGCGCATTGATATCGAAACCACCCGTGTACGCGAATCGGTGGTGCGCCGCGAACTCACCTTTGGCGAAGGCGACCGGCTTAGCGACGATGATATTCAGAAAAGCCGACGGAATCTTCACCGGCTTAACTTGTTTAAAACGCTGAGTATCGAGAGTGTAGCAGACCCTGATACCGGTGAGATAGACGTCAGCATAAGCGGAGAGGACGGTTGGTTTATGTTGCCGTGGCCCATGGCCGGAAGCAGGGGCGGTACGCGTTATGCAATGTTGGCTTTGATGGAACTCAATTATTTCCGGCGCGCCGAAGGCATGGCTTTGATGGGGATGATTCGGGATGACGAGTTGTCCGGTCTGTTCGCATTTTCGGTGCCGGACTATTCCGTGATGATCGGTTCGTTTGCGGCCTCTCTCCGTGAATACGCGTATCGCGACGGAGGCTTCAATGTCAAGGACTTCGAGAACGCCACGGACGGGGAAGATGCCGGCGATTTCGGTGAGATCGTAAACAGTTATGAAAGGGAAACCCGGCATGACAATATACAGGTCGTTTTTCCGGCGGGCCCGGATTGGCGGCTGGTGCTTGGCGGCAGTCTGGTTGAAATCAGTTACGATGATGCCGTGCAACCTGAGTTGGTGGAAGACGAAAAAAGCCGGATACTAAGTGTTTCGTTGCAATACGGGAAAGGGGACGACACATCGCCGGGACCGGCGATGATCGGTATGTTCGGCCGTATTTTCGGGCTGGGCATGGCGGCGGTAGAGGATGAATTGCAGCCGACTCGTCAGACGGAGACACACTGGGGTGGGCGTATATCTCTGGATTATGCTCCCGAATGGCTGGGTTCCGACCGGGAATACGTTAAGCTCGGCGGCCGGCTTGACCGGAGGACCATTTTCCGCGACAGGAGCCGTCTTTCCCTTTTCACGCATTGCACCTGGACTTCCGCGGCCCCGGACGGTCAACTTCCATCCACAAACCGAGGGCATGGTTTGCGCGGCGTTTATGCCCGTGAATATCGCGGCGACACGCTGGTCTCGGCGGGTATTTCGTATCAACGGCCTTTCTGGACGACGCGGATCGGCAGCTTGTCCGCGAATATTTTCAGCGAGTATGCCGCCGCCTGGTTCGACGGCGGATATGGCGCCAAGGAAGGTGTGGGGCTGAGTCTGGCGTATCGGTTCTGGCGGTTTCCGTTGCCGTTGGGCATGGGGTATACCTACAGTCTGGACGATCGTAACGGGCAGTATAGTTTCGCCATGGGCGGAATGTTTTAAGGCTGACTGATGGCTGTCGCTTACGGTTTCCAGTTCGGATCTTTTGGTGACCAGAACATTACCGGCGCCAGGATTCCTCCGGTACCGAGTTCGGCCAGGCTCTTGTTTTCGATGCGAACCACGACCCAGTTTTCACCGCCGAAATTCAAGGCGCTGGAACCGTCTTCATGCACCGTCGGCACGTCGAAAGGGCGGAAACTGCCCGGAACCCCGGGAATGCCTTCGCGCGGTTCGCGGCTGGTCCCCATGAAGACGCCGTTGATCCATATGCTGGCCAGGCGGTCGACTCCGCCGAACCATAGGTATAACGGACGATTTTCGTATGCCGCCGGAATAGTGATCTTCTGGCGGTACCAGGCGATGCCCTTGTAGTAGTGCAGTCCTTGATCCGACCAGCTTCGGGTGCTGGTTTTCATAGGCTGCCAGTTGCCTCCCAAAATGCCGGGGCGATGATAGCCGGAGATTTCGCCGATTTCGGCCGGATCGAGCAGAAACAGCCACCCGTCCGCGAGCGGAGCGACGATCTCGCCGATTTCCACGGCCCGTTCGTAACCTGAATCGATAGGTCTACTGAAGAAACGTCCGAGATAGTTGCCGCCTTGGTCCGGATGTTCGCGCCAGCTCAAATACCTGCCGTCGCGGCTGTAGACATAGCCGGTGTCTTCATAACGGAAAGGGGTGGAAGCGCCGAAAGCCGTGAATTCCTTTACCCGTTCTTTCATGGCGTACGCCGTGGCGAAATCATGGTTGTTTCGCGCGTCGATCATGTCCAGGAAAGCATCCATGCGATCCCAGTTGAAGCGGACGGCAGCCACGCGCCGGGCATAGAGGTTGGGAGATTCCATGGGATCCGATACTTCCGGATGCCGTTCGGTGGTCATGCGCCGACGGGTCAGCCAGCCGGGACGTCCGCCGTGTTCGGCGTACAGGCGCGCTTCGTCCAGCAATCCGCGCAAGCGGTCACGGCGTGGATGGCCGATAAATATAGGGAAATATACGTAGCTGGAGCCGGTGAAATAAGGCGTATCGCGGAATGCGGATTCCAGCTCTTCGTGATACTGTTTCATCGGTTCCCGGGCCGGTCCGTAATAAAGCGTGTAAAACTCGTCGAGCAGCGCATCGACATCGGTATCGACATTCCACATCATGCGCGCGGCCAGGTACCAGTTCATGAAGTTGCTGCTCCATGCCGGCATAATGCATTCGACGCGCATGACGGTAACCCCCATGCGCGCGAATTCGGGTGTTTCATGGCGTATCCGATCGAGTTGACTGAATGGAAACTGGGGACAGGCCAGGTTGTTGTAATAGCCGCGGTAATACATTTCCTTTACCCCACGCTCCGACCATTCGTCGATCAGCCATCGCAGCAGATGCCGGTCGGGACTCATCGGATTGTCCATGCCGCGGATGCGATCGATGGTAATCGGGGCAAAGACGGGAACGATCCGCGCATCGACCTCGATGTCAGGCGGCATCATGTGCGCGCCGTAGGTGTACGTGACGATGTGCAACTGATGACCGGGAAATTCCTTGTCCAATTCCTCCAGCACACGGTTGAACAGCCATATATAGCGGTCGGTCATGGATTCGCGGTCGGCGGTCGGATCGTATACGCCGCGATCCAGCGCCTGGCATCCGTCACACTGGCAGTAGCCGCCGCCGTCATGCGAACTGGCGCCGACATAGACTTTCTTTTGTGGATCCTTTTCCAGGTGCTGCCGCATGGCGGCAACGACTTGTTGCAGGACTTTGGGATTTGAAAGACAATCCTGTCGCGCCCGCCGCTCATCGCCGACGAGACTGAACATTTCGGGATCGGCCTCGAAGGCGGCCGCATTACGCGGTAAACCCGGTATCCCGTGTGTGCCGGTCGATCTTTCGTCGCCGCCGATTCGCGCCCGTCGCGTCCAGGGCCAGGTGTCGGGAATATGTTGTAAGCGCCGGAAAACCATTGTCGGACCTTGAGTTTCGGTTTGTATGGCCAGACGTACCGTGTCGCCTTCGGGAACTACACGGCCCAAATCTCCCAGGCTATACCATCGGAATCCGATTTGTTCCAGTAATTCGTAAACGCCGATTAACGCGCCTTCATCGCTCAGTCCGCGGATGTCGATACGGTCAGTGTCCGCGCGCAACGTGAATGACGACGGATTGTCGATTACCCCGCGTGTGATTCCGTCCAGCGTCTCATCGGCGGCGGAACCGAGGTATACCGGCAACATGCCGCCGGGAATCTCGTCGCTGGCGGACAATACCGGCAATTCGGCTCCGTTCATCAGCCTCAGATGGTTGACCAGCTCTTCCGCGGCCAGCGTTTCGAGCTGTAACGGATTATCCGGCAGAACCACGACCGAAAGCGGCCGGCCGTCGCGGACCAGTTCCACGTTATTGCCGGCGGCAAAGGTTACCGGCGGACAGACGGCCAAAATCGCCCCGGCAAGCACGGCTTTTAAACAGCGGGCAGGTTCAAATTGACGATGCATGGAATCCTCCTTGGTTTCATGGGACACTTAAAATAATAATTGTCGCTGAAAGGATGTACGTTGTCAATGGCGCATCACTTTCGTCGGTATTTCAGTGTCACGGCGCTTGATCCCTTTGCGATGTTGATTATAATGACGAATGACGAAATACCCAAACACCCAAGCACGAATGAATGACGAAATACCCAAGTACCCAAGCACGAAGGAATGACGAAATACCCAAACACCCAAGCACGAATGAATGACGAAATACCCAA
>PWZG01000445.1 GCA_003567575.1 PVC group bacterium
CCTTCGGGCTTGGGTACTTCGTCATTCGGATTTCCGGGCGCATTCCGCCTACTGAGCACACGCTATTGATCCATCGAGGGAATGACGGACGGAAGTGATATGCGCCCGCCGTGCGGATTCGTCTTGCATTTTTTTTCGTAGGTGATACTGTTTCTCCGATTCGACTAACAGCCGTATTGGCTGCGTTTTCGTGAACTCGTATAACAAAACAACAGAAACAGGAGGCTCCCACGGTGAACACCCTACGCATTGCAGGCCAGGCAATCAGCTCGACGAACTACGCTACCCAGCGACATTTCAATTTCAATCCGGATAAAGTCCAGGATGCCGCCGATAATTTCCTGGCATCCGGCGTAACCGAAATTGAAATACCGGAAGCGGTCGCTGATCCCGATAACCGTTTCGCGGATACCACCCGTTTGGATCGCGAAAAAATTGAAGAATCTATTGCCCGTCTCCCGGCTGATATGCGTGTGACGGGAACCTATCTCGGCTCGGGCGGACTGGGCGGCGATTCCGCCGCTTACCTAGCCAAGGCGCAGCAGCGATTGACCGACCTGATGAAATATTTTCCGGATCTACAGTATGCCATGCTGCATCCGCCCGGACGGCAAAAAGAAGAGGATCCAGCCTTCGCCGGAAATATCGTGAAGGTCTGGAAAGAACTGGCGCAATTCGCGGCGTCACAGCGTGACGGTTTTGAGTGCTGTCTGCACAACCATTACGACGGCGCCTGCGAAACAAGCGATCAGGTACGCGCGTTTCTCGATGCTTTGGCCGACGCCGATACACCGTCTCTGCGCTGGGGACCAGATACCGGCCATTGTCATGGCATGGGCGATGACTATCTTGATGTGTTGGATACCTACGCGCATTTGATCGGTAGCCGGTTTCATATCAAGGCCCGTGTACCGGCTTTTGATATGTTGCATGCCGGCGATGCCTATGAACCCGAACGCGATATATGGGGCAATAAAGCCGAACATGGACGGGGCCTGTACGGCGGCTTTGTCAACGTCGCCGACCCGGAAATTACGACCCCGTTCAAGGAAATATTCGCCATCCTGCGCGAAAAGGCTACACCCGTCAACGGCACGGTCACGGGCGCCGTTGAAATAGATGTGCCGCGTCAGCATCCGCGTCTGGAAGCCATGTGCAGCGTGCTTTATCTGACCACGGTACATGGATTGGAAACAGGACAGAATCTCGATTGCGAGACCCTGGTGCGACGCGTTTTCAAGGTTTCCTGAGCGGGACGGTTGACGATTACGGTGGACGATTCGCCTCTCGTAATCCTTTCTGGTCCTGCTGGCATTGTATCGCAAGCAAGCCATGGATGATGTTCCCTGCTGGGAGATTCGCGAGAAGTGGTGAAAGAATATATTGTTTTTTCAGCGGGCACAAATGTCGAGCCCTGACGCCTATGCCTGATTCGATCATCAAGCCAATCAGACGGCGAATATTCAGCGGACCAGAAATCGATTCGATGCCCCTCGGGATCGCGCAAAAAAAACAGGCCTGGCCACCGAGACGGCAGTCGCGAATCGGATCGGTCTGAACATGCTTGCGGCGCAGAGTGTCGCGACACCCGACAACACTGCGGCGATTCTTCGCCGCTGCGCCCGTGATAACGTCATTGAACGATTGATTGTACTCTGATATGATCTTATTCGAAAGCAATCGTGCAGGAGTGTTTCGAGTGAAATCGGTTAAACCCCAAGTCAAATTGATCAATTATTCGCCCGACGCCGGGCAATTATTGGCTGCGGCAGCGCGACTGTGTTATGCCTCGTCCGACGCGGCCGCGTTAGATCAGGATTTGGCGTCCGTCGCCGATTTTGTTAAGAAACTGCGCGAGATGGGGCATTTGAGTCCACTGGAACACGCCGTTTTCACCTTTCACATAGCGGGCGTCTCGCGGGCCATGACGCATCAATTGGTTCGGCACCGGCTCGCCAGTTATTCGCAACGCAGCCAGCGCTATGTGCCCCATGCGGATTTCGATTACGTCATGCCGCCTCAATTGGAGGGGCGGACCGTCGATGACGACGGCCGATCTGTGCCGGCGGATGCTTATTTTGCCGAGACCATGCAGTTGATTGCCGAACGCTACCGCAAACTAAACGCAGCGCTGGGAGAAGCCGGCGAACGCAGCAACGAAGATGCACGCTACGTATTGCCCAATGCCTGTGAGACGAGCATTATGATGACCATGAACGCGCGGGAGCTGCTGCATTTTCTGGAGGAACGGCTATGCCTGCGCGCGCAATGGGAAATCCGCGCCGTCGCCAACATCATCCTGGATCTCGTTCGCCCCGTTCTGGCGCCCGTATTCGACGGCTCGGGACCCAAGTGTATTCGTCTGGGCGGATGCCCGGAAGGAAAATTCACCTGCAGTCGTTATGCCGAAATTAAGCAGCGGTATGCCGGTCATCGTCAGGCGGCCCCATGATGACGAACTTCCGAGTTTACCTTAGTGCCTTAAACTAACGAAACCGCCATGAAAAACAAGAAAACCGTTAGCCGTTCAATCGCGTGATCACCCTCTCCCTCTGGGAGAGGGCCGGGGTGAGGGTTGGCGAAGCCATTAGTGCTTAGCGATTGACGTTCATGCGTTGTTCCGCCGCGCCGTCTTCACGGACAGATCGCGTCCCGCGCTGGTCAGGAACGCGGAAAGCAGCTATTGAGGACAACGAGTACGAGTCATCGTAATCCGTAATCGTCGCCCGTACGCGTCAACCCGGAGATTCCGCTCGTTCTCTAAGACAAGGGTAAAGATTACCGATTTCCCTGTTTTCTCAAACAAGCCCCGGCCGCCGACCTGGTCATGCACATTGCCTCCGATCGGAATACCGTTCGGATCATGCGCATAGATCGAACAAATAAATCCGTGGTCGATCATGTCCGAAGCGCGATAACCGGCGGCCGGTGAGGGTATCTTTTATCGCTAAGCGATCACCAGACTGGTCTTTTTGAACTCGCGCATCGAAAACATGAGCCGGTATGGCGGCGTGTCCGGACCTACTGCGACCGTTTCGGCGATCTCGCGCACTTCTTGTTCGGTGTGACCATGTATCATGGCGTAAAGATTGTAGGGCCAGTCCGCGGCGCGCACCCGTTCGTAGCAGTGGGTGACTTCGTCGCGAGCGCACAGCGCGGCGGCCGCCGGTTCCACCTGCCGGTGCGGCAGATTCCACACGCACATTCCGTTGGCGAGGAAACCCGCCCGCTGATGCCGCAGGATGGCCCCGAAACGCCGCATCATGCCGCGCTCCAAGTAGTCGTGCAGACGTTCCAGCACGATGGCTTCGTCCAAACCCATTGCGTGCGCCGACTCGCGGAAGGGATACCGGTCCTCACCACCAATATCGCCGCTCAACCGCGGTATGATGAGACGGTCGATGGCGTCCATTGGCCGGGGGACCGGTGTGGCGCATCCGCCGCGCGAATCGTCGGAACTCTCACGGGAGCGCCAGGCGCCAGCCCGGCTTCCATGGGATACAAAAGAAGGCGTACCCACTTGCGCTGAGGTGCCGGTCTCCCGCACGCCGAACCGAAACGTCGCGCGCAATTTGAACATGCGGACGGCGGGCAGTGCGATCACGGACTCCACACCGGAACAACGGCGCATATCATCGAGGATTTCGCGTAGACGCCGATCATTTTGCGCAATGATCGTGAACCACAGGTTGTACTCGGCCGATCGCTCATAGTTGTGGGTAACTTCCGGCCAGGCGCTTGCGCGCGAGGCCGCCTCCTCCAGGTGCGTGGCATCGACCATGGCCGCCGCCAATGTGCTTCTGTATCCCAGCGCGGATGCAACAAAAGATCCGCCAATGCGCCGGATGATGCCTTCGCGTCGCAGATCCATAACGGCGGTATGCACCGTATCCGTGGCGCAATCCAGACTATCCGCCAAAACGTCGTATGGATCCGGCGTGAGCGGGAACCTGTCCTGAATCATATCCAATATATGTCGATGTAATGGTGTCATCGTACAACCCGCAACCTATCCCCTTCATCACTCCGCGGATCATAAGGACATTCCGGTTCCTCGCCCAGGTAATCGCCGGTTTCGGCATACGCCCGTGCCCGGCAACCCTGGCAAAGGCGGCGGTAGCCGCAAACGCCGCATTTGCCGGTCAATCGTGCCGGATTGCGTAACGCCTCGAACACTTCGGCGTTCCGCCAGATATCCGTTAAAGCTTCATGTTTGACGTTCCCGACCGCCAACGGCAGATACCCGCAGGGTTGCACGTCGCCGGTGCGTGAAATGAAACAGATGCTGGAACCGGCCAGACAACCGCGGGTCATCGCGTTCATACCGCCGTGACCGCTGTTTCCGGAAACCGCATGTGCGGATGTTTCGCTTACGGGGCTTGCGGCGACCGATTGATGCGCCTGCCGCGCGATGCGCATGTATTGCGGCGCGCAGGTGGCTTTGATGTGCA